>CAYXQV010000341.1:0-2555 GCA_964467505.1 uncultured Hyphomonadaceae bacterium
GTCATCTCGGAATTGATGCGTCCGAACCCCGCCCCTGATGTGCTGGCATGGTTCGGCGGCCAGAATGCTATGGCACTGCATCTGAGTGCCGTTGGCGAGGCCGAGTTGCGGCGCGGCGCGGCGATCCTGCCCGAAGGCAAACGCCGCGACCGCCTTATCGCCGAAATCGACGCGATGATCGCGGAGGATTTCGCGGGCCGCGTTCTGCCCTTCGACAGTGCCGCTGCCGTGGCCTTCGCGGCCATCTATTTGGACCGACGCAACGCGGGCCGGCCCATCAGCTTCCCTGACTGCCAGATCGCCGCCACCGCTCGCGCCCACGGTGCCGCGATGGCGACCCGCAATGTTGCCGATTTCGAAGGCTGTGGGGTGGATGTGATCGACCCCTGGGCGAACGCGGGAGGCGCCTGATCGGAATGGACAAACGCAGCCTCTCGGAACGCGACATCTGCACCAAGTTCATCACACCAGCCCGTCGCAATGCCGGCTGGGACGAGATGTTGCAGATCCGGGAGGAAGTGAGCTTCACCAAGGGCCGGATCATCGTGCGGGGCAAGCTGGTCACGCGCGGTCAGGGGAAGCGGGCTGACTACATCCTCTCCTACAAGCCGAACACCCCATCGCCCTGATCGAGGCGAAGGACAACACCCACAGCGTCGGCGACGGCATCCAGCAGGCGCTCGACTACGCGGAGACGCTGAACATCCCGTTCGTCTTTTCCTCGAACGGCGACGGCTTTGTGTTCCACGATCGAACCGGCGCCAGCACGCCACGCGAAACGACGTTGTCGCTCGATGCCTTTCCGGCGCCGACTGACCTGTGGGCGCGGTTTCGTGCCTGGAAGGGTCTCGATGGAGACGCGGAGCAGATCGTCCTTCAGGACTACTACGACGACGGCAGCGGCAAGACGCCTCACTCTTATCAGGTCAACGCGGTCAATGCCACGATAGAGGCTATCGCAAAGGGGCAGGATCGCGTGCTGCTCGTCATGGCGACGGGCACCGGAAAAACCTATACAGCGTTCCAGATCATCTGGCGTCTCTGGAAGGCCGGCCGCAAAAAACGCATCCTGTTCCTCGCCGACCGCAACGTCCTGATCGACCAGACCATGGTCAACGATTTCCGTCCTTTTGGCGGAACGATGGCCAAGCTCTCGACCAACGCCAAGACCATCGAGCGGCAGGACGGCAGCACGGAGGATCTGACCCTCGCACTTGACAAGAAGCGCCGCATCGACACCGCCTACGAGGTCTATCTCGGTCTCTACCAGGCCATCACAGGGCCGGAGGAACGGCAGAAGCTGTTCCGCGAGTTCTCGCCCGGCTTCTTCGACCTCATCGTAATCGACGAATGCCACCGGGGCAGCGCCGCCGAGGACTCGGCCTGGCGCGAGATACTCGAATACTTCTCGTGGGCTACCCATATCGGCCTGACCGCGACGCCGAAGGAGACGAAATACGTCTCGAACATCGCCTATTTCGGCGATCCGGTGTTTTCCTACTCCCTCAAGCAGGGCATCCGCGACGGCTTCCTCGCGCCCTACAAGGTGGTGAAGGTGCACATCGACAGGTACGTGGAGGGATACCGCCCCGAGAAGGGCCAGGTCGACCGCGACGGCGATGAGGTCGAGGATCGCATCTACAACACCAAGGATTTCGACCGGACGCTGGTCATCGACGACCGGACAAGGCTTGTCGCGCAGAAGGTCACGCAATTCCTGAAGGAGAGCGGCGACCGCTACCAGAAGACCATTGTGTTCTGTGTCGATCAGAAGCACGCGGCGCGTATGCGGCAGGCGCTGATCAACGAGATTGCCGATCTCGTCGCCGAGAACGCGCCATGTCTTGCGATCCCCGGCAGCGACGCAGGGGCCAGGCAAAGCGTTGATAACGTTTAATATTTCGCATGAGTGCGTGCGCCCTCGTTGCGAAAAATTCGATTGTTTCGAATATTTCGGTTGATGTTCGAGGCGTTCGCACCGATATTTCATGCAGGCGCTCTGTCGCGCCGGGAGGAAGGACAAGACAGATGACCGCTACTGCACTCACTGACCTTGGAGAGAGGCTCCCTACACCAGAAGAGGTAGACAGCGCCGCCGGCGCGATGACTGCCATTGAAACAAATCGCGACGCAGATGGCACCCTCGCGATTGGAGAAATCAAGCTGTCTGCATCTTTGGTTGATCTGATGAGCGACCTCTTTAGCATAATCGCTCGCGGTGAAACCGTCACGCTTGCTCCGCTGTCTCGGCAGCTGACGACGCAGGAAGCTGCAGACCTTCTGAACGTCTCGCGACCATTTCTGATCAAGTTGATCGATCGGGGAGAGTTGGAGTGCGAAATGGTCGGGACGCACCGACGGATCGCTCTCAAGGACGTCTTGACCTATAAGACGAAGCGCTCGAAAGGGCGGCGGGCGGCGCTGTCTGAAATGCAGTCCATTGCTGAAGACCTTCAGACCCAGTGATTCCGGCAGCTAACCGATACACCGCTGTTTTGGACGCTAGCTGTTCCATCCCGGATGATCACATTTCCCCTCGGCGATCCGCGCTCTTC
>CAYXQV010000342.1:0-2551 GCA_964467505.1 uncultured Hyphomonadaceae bacterium
GCGCATTTCATGGCCGCTCGCTTGGCGCGATCAATGCCGGGGGCAACCCGAAATACCTGGAAGGCTTCGGCCCGCCCATTCCCGGCTTCCGCCAGGTCGAATTCGGCGATCATGACGCGCTTGATGCGGCTGTGACAGACAAGACCGCTGCGGTATTCGTCGAGCCTGTGCAGGGCGAGGGCGGCGTGCGCGCCATTCCCGAAAACTGCCTGACCAGCCTGCGCGAACTGTGTGACGCGCGCGGCGCACTGCTGATCTATGACGAGGTGCAGTGCGGAATGGGGCGCACCGGCAAGCTGTTTGCGCATGAATGGGCCGAAGATGCCGCCCCTGACATCATGTGCGTTGCCAAGGGCGTCGGCTCGGGCTTCCCGTTCGGCGCCTGCCTGACCACCGAGGAAACCGGCGTGATCATGCAGCCGGGCAGCCATGGCTCGACCTATGGCGGCAATCCGCTCGCAATGGCGGTTGGCAATGCGGTCTGGGACATCATTTCCGATGAGGCGTTCCTCGTCGAAGTGCGCCGTGTGGCCGGCACACTCGCGCAGGGGCTTCAAAGCCTCGCTGACAGCCATCCGGGCAAGGTTGACGGCATCACCGGCAAGGGCCTGCTGACCGGGCTGAAGCTGAAAGATGCGCCCAAACCGGTGCAGAATGCCTGTCGGGAGAACCGGCTTCTTGTCGGGGTCGCCGGCAACAATGTGCTGCGCCTCGCCCCGCCACTGGTCATCAGTGACAGAGATGTGCGCGAGGCGATCGGGATCATTGACACCAGTCTTGGCGCATGGGCTCCGGGAGCGCCTGGATGAGGCATTTTCTCGACCTGATCGATATTGACGGCGCCGAGTTGCGGGCCATCCTGGCGGCGGCGCGGGAGATGAAAGCGGCGCGGAAAGGCTGGCCAAAGGGCCGGCCCGATGATGGCGAGCCCCTTTCCGGCCACGTGCTGGCGATGCTGTTTGAGAAGTCTTCCACACGCACGCGGTTCAGCTTTGACGTGGCGATGCGCCAGCTCGGCGGAACATCTATTGTCGCCTCAGCCGGCGAAATGCAGCTGGGCCGCGGGGAAACCGTCGAGGATACCGCGCGCGTGCTGTCGCGTTATGTCGATGCGGTGATGATCCGGGCCAATGATCATTCCGAAGTCGAAGCCTTTGCGGCGGCTGCCAGCGTGCCCGTCATCAACGGGCTGACCGACCGCTCGCACCCGTGCCAGATCATGGCTGACCTGATGACGCTGGAGGAGCACGGCCTGGTGCTGGAGGGCGCGCGGCTTGCCTGGGTCGGCGACGGCAACAATGTCTGCTCCAGTTTCATACAGGCGGCGCCGAAATTCGGGTTCTCGCTCGCCATCGGCTCACCCCAGCGTTACGCGCCCGAGGATGATGATGTCGATCTTGCGCGCGAGCTTGGCGGCGATATCACGCTTCACGACACTGCCGAGGCCGCCGCGCTGGGGGCTGATGTGATCATCGCGGACACGTTCGTCTCCATGGGCGACAGCGACGCTGACGAGCGCCTCGCCGAGCTGGAGGGTTTTGCAGTCACATCTGAGCTGATGGGCCTGGCAAAGCCCGGTGCGGTGTTCCTTCATTGCCTGCCCGCGCATCGCGGCGAGGAAGTGGATAGCGAGGTGATTGACGGGCCGTGCTCGCTTGTGTTCGACGAGGCCGAAAATCGCCTCCATGCACAAAAGGCAATCGTGAAATGGTGTCTGGGAAGACTGTGATCATCCAGGACAGCAAAAGGGGCAGCGAGGTGGGCCGCGAGACTGACATGGTCGCCGCCTTCCAGATTGACGGCCAGCCTGTGCGCGGCCGTGTCGCGCGGCTGGGCGCGGGAACCCTGGACCCGATTCTCAAGAGGCATGACTATCATCCCGAGCTCGCGCGGCTGCTCGGAGAGGCCCTGATCCTGGCGGCGCTTGTCGGCGAGGCGCTGAAATTCGACGGGCGGTTGCTCGTCCAGGCCGAGGGCGACGGGCCGGTCTCGATGCTGGTCGCTGAGCATGACAGCCAGGGCAATCTGCGCGGCTATGCCCGCACCAATCGCGTGCTCTGGGATGCGCTGAACGAAGTGACCGGCGAACCGCGCCCGCAAGTGCCGCAGCTGTTTGGTCCCAAGGGTGTTCTGGGCCTGATCATCGTTCACAGCGATCCGTCGATGCGTTCCTATCAGGGTGTGGTGCCGCTTTCGCGCCCGAGCCTTGCGCAATGCGCCGAGGAATATTTCGAGCGTTCCGAACAGGTGCCCTCGCGCATTGCCCTAGGTGTGGGCGAACTGACGGTTTCCGAGCACGCGCCCGGCTGGCGCGGCGGTGGGCTGCTGTTGCAGAAAGTGGCCGGTGACACGCTGCGCGGCGATACCGAAGATGCCTGGCAGACGGCGAGCACGCTGTTCGCTACGGTAACTGACCGCGAGCTGATCGATCCGGCGCTGCCCCCGAAGGGCTTGTTATACCGGCTCTTTCATGAAGAGGGCGTGCGGATGGAGGCAAAACGCCCGCTTGCCGATGCCTGCAGCTGCAATGAACAGCGCCTGCGTGACACCT
>CAYXQV010000343.1:0-2548 GCA_964467505.1 uncultured Hyphomonadaceae bacterium
GCCTTCGGCGACCATATCACGTCGATCTCGGCGGCTGCCGGCATCTGTGCGGCACTGGTCAAGGTCCTGCGCACCGGGGAAGGCCAGCTTGTCGAGGCCTCGCTGCTTCGCGCCGCCCTGTTCGCGCTGGGCTCCGATCTCGCCATCCAGCTCTTCTTCGGGCGGATCGGATCGACCAAGCCGCGCCATGAACAGATCCAGCCGCTGATGAATTTCTTCAAGACCTCCGACGAGGCCTGGATCTGCATCGTCTCACGCCAGGGAAATGTCGACTGGGCCCCGCTTTGCCGGGCCCTTGGGCTGGAGGCGCAGATCGAGGATGAGCGCTTCACCACAGCCAAGGGCCGGCGGGGAAATTCGCGCGCGCTCGTGGAACTGTTCGACACTGCCTTTGCCGGTTTCACCAAGGCCGAGATATCTGAACGCCTCGATGCGGAGTCCATCGCCTGGGCGCCGGTGCAGACCCTGGCGGAAGTCGCAAGCGATCCGCAGGTGCATGCCTCCGGGGCGATCCAGCAGACACCATCTGCCGCCGGCGATGGCTCGACCTATGCCGCGCCCGGCGCGCCGCTGCGCATGCCCGGCTATGATGACAGCCCCAAGGGCCCTGCCCCGCATCCCGGTGAGCACACGCGCGGGGTTCTGGAAACGCTCGGCCTTGGCGCCAGCGAGATTGACGGGCTCATCGAACGCGGCATCGCGAGGATCGGAACCGATTAGGGCGCGCCAGCAGGTTTTGAGTTGATCTTGCAGCGCGCCGGCATGAAGCTCGCCGTCACGCAAAGGTCGCAATAAAAAGGAATGCGTCATGGCACGACTGGAAGCTGCCCCGCCAGAAAGACAGGCCGAGCTCAGCGGCGAGTTTGAACTGGCCGCCGCAGCCATGGGCTTTGTGCCCAACTCCATGCGGATCATGGCTCACAGGCCAGACATTTTGCGCGGATTCCTTATGCTTGGCGGGGCAGTACTCGGCCCCGGCGGGACGCTCGATCCCGGTCTCAAGCAGATGATCGCCCATACTGCCAGCGCTGCGGCTGGCTGTCGTTATTGCCAGGCCCATACGAGCGAACGCGCCAGCCATGCCGGCATCGCGCCGGAAAAGATCGAAGCGCTGTGGAATTATGAAACCGATCCGCAGTTTTCCAGCGCCGAGCGCGCCGCGCTGTCGCTTGCACAGGCTGCCGCCAGCGTGCCGAATGCGGCAACAGATGCCCATTTCGAGGCCGTGCGCAGACATTTTTCCGAAGAACAGACCGCCGAACTGGTTGCCGTGGTCGCGCTGTTCGGCTTCCTGAACCGCTGGAATGACACGCTTGCCACGCCGCTGGAGGACAGCCCGCTTGCCTTCGCGCAGTCGCATCTTGCCGCGAGTGGCTGGACAGCGGGCAAACACGAGCCGGGCTGATCGGCGCGGGCGCTATTGGCGCGGGGTGGCTGGCTGTGGTGTCCTGCCGTAACAAGAACCGGGAGATTAGATCATGAAAACACGGGCCGCTGTGGCGTTCGAGGCGGGCAAGCCACTGGAGATCTGCGAGGTCGATCTTGATGGCCCGAAGGGTGGTGAGGTCCTGGTCGAGATCAGGGCGACCGGCATCTGCCATACAGATGAGTTCACCCTGTCGGGCGCCGATCCCGAAGGCCTGTTCCCGGCGATCCTCGGCCATGAAGGGGCTGGCGTCGTTGTGGAAGTCGGGCCCGGGGTGAGAAGTCTCCAGCCGGGCGACCATGTCATCCCGCTCTACACGGCCGAATGCCGCGAATGCGAATACTGCCTCAACCCGAAGACCAATCTCTGCCAGAAGGTGCGCGCCACGCAGGGGCGAGGCGTGATGCCGGACGGCACCTCGCGTTTCTCCATGAATGGCAAGCCGGTGCTGCACTATATGGGCTGTTCGACCTTCGCCAATCACACCGTCCTGCCCGAGATCTCGCTGGCAAAGGTCCGCAAGGACGCACCCTTCGACAAGATCTGCTATATCGGTTGCGGCGTGACGACGGGCATCGGCGCGGTGATGTTCACAGCGAAGGTCGAGCCCAATTCAACAGCCGTCGTGTTCGGCCTTGGCGGGATCGGCCTCAACGTGATCCAGGGCCTGAGGCTGATCGGTGCGCGCCAGATTGTCGGCGTGGACATAAATCCGGCACGCCGCGACATCGCCGAACGCTTCGGCATGACCCATTTCGTCAATCCGAAAGACCTTGACGGCCATGACGGGCTGGTCGGCCATCTCGTCGAACTGACGGGCGGCGGAGCGGACTATTCCTTCGAATGTATCGGCAATGTCGAGGTGATGCGCGCGGCGCTGGAATGCTGCCACAAGGGCTGGGGCGAGAGCGTGATCATCGGTGTGGCGCCGGCCGGCGCGGAGATCTCCACGCGCCCCTTCCAGCTGGTGACCGGGCGGGTCTGGCGCGGATCGGCCTTTGGCGGGGCGAGGGGACGTACCGATGTGCCGGCGATTGTCGACATGTACATGGAGGGCCGCATCGACATTGACTCGCTGATCACGCACAAGCTCGCGCTCGAAGACATCAACAAGGGCTTCGA
>CAYXQV010000344.1:0-2532 GCA_964467505.1 uncultured Hyphomonadaceae bacterium
TGTTCGCGGATCACGGCCATTGCGAGATTGCTGCCATTCCTGCCGCCATACTCTTCCGGCAGGGCAAATCGCAGATGTCCGGCCTTGTCGGCGCGTGCCTTGGCCTGTCTCAGCAGCGCTTCCCATTCCGGACGCGGCAGGCCGCCATTGTCAAAATCGGTGCGTGCCCATTCGCGGCGATGATCGAAGAAGCGGATATTGTCGTCTGCGCGCTCCAGCGGACGGATTTCTTCCTCGATGAAAGCGTCAAGCTCTTCCAGATAATCCTGCAACTCGTGCGGTATGTTGAAGTCCATGGCCTGTCCTCCCGGCATTTGTGTGATTGGGGTGATGATACGTGACTATCGCCGCAACGCAATGGATCAGAAGGGACAAGTTCGCCTTGCCAGCATGCAAGCGCACCGGGCGGAGCTTCTGCGGCAGCGCACAAGACGCGGCGTCACATGGTGAACACTGGACAAATGATTCATTTCTTCTAAGATGTTGTTCGGCGGTGCGATTGGCGCGCCGTTGACCGCATTTGCCGAAGGATCCTCCCAATGCTTCGTTTCCTTACCATTGGCGGCTTCGCCATCTTCATGGCGATGCCCGCAATTGCCGGCACCAGTTTCACAGCCAAACTGGCCGAGCCGGTTGTCGAGACCACCGAATTCGTTGCCAACAAAGCCCTGTGGAATTGCGAAGGCGAGACCTGCGCGGCGGAACTGAGCCGCAAGTCGCCCACCGTGCGCAGTTGCAAGAAGGTTGCAAAGGAAATCGGCAAGCTTGCTGCCTTTGCCAGCGAAAAGGGCGAACTCGACGAAACCGAACTCGCCGCTTGCAATGAGGCTGCGAAAAAGTAAGCCAACCAATCAGTTCATACCTCTTTATGGCTGCCCTTCTTCGCGTCGGGCAGCCATTTTTTTTCGTCACTCTTGTGCGCATGCGAACAAAGACACCCCTTACAGCCGTTTCGGGGCGATCGGGGTCGATTACAACCGTATAATTTTTCAAAAACAAGGATGTAGGGCGAATGCCTGGCGTGAAACGAGAACCCTAAGCATAAGGGTCGCAAATGGCTCAGTCAGGCGACGGGGGTGGCAAACCATCGCGACCGCCATGGCGCAAGGCCAGAAGGGCGAGGCTGAGCACGACCAGCGACAAAGCCAGCGCCAGGCTCGCATTTCCGCTCCAGCCGGCAAGATCATAGGCCGCAGTGCCGGCCCAGCTGGCAATGCCCCCGCCGATGAACATCATCATGATATAGATCGTCATGAGCCGCGTGCGCACGGAGCTTTCCTCACCAAGAAAGGTCATGCGCCCCGTGATATCGATCATCGGCCCGGCAAGATTCATCAGGACGATCGGGATCATCAGCAGCCACAGGCTGTGCCCGAAAACATGAAGCAGGAGCGCGCCCGACAACTGCACGGAGGCGGCAATCACACGCGAGCGGCGCGCGCCCATTCGATCCGCCCAGACGCCGAGACGCGGCGTCACAATGAGGTTCAGGAGCGTGAACCCCGCCAGATAGCCGACAATATCGACCCCATAACCCATTTGCGGGCTCGTCAGATGCAATCCAAGCCCCAGCCAGACCGAAAGGAAAATGCCGAAGCTGAGCCCCTGGATGGCGCCGGAAAGCAGGATTTCCGGATAGTTCCGGATCACGGCGGGCAGCGAAAAGATGAGGCGGAAATAGCTCTCTTGCGTCTGCCCCCGGCGCGCACCCTCGCGCTCGTCCATGATCAGGGGCAGCATGAAGGACACAGCCAGCATCAGCGCTGCAGCGAAATAGTAGACCGTCCGCCAGCCAAGATATTCCCCGAAGATGCCAGCTCCGACACGTGCCACCAGAATGCCCGCAATGATCCCGGTGGTCAGCACCGCCGTCACCCGGCCAAGGTGTGACACCTCCACCCGTTTGGACACATAGGCCGGCAGCAGATAAGGCGCGATCGTGAAAAACCCGAGCACGGTAGAACCGGCAACAAAGACCCAGTATTCGTGCGCAATCGCCATCACGCAGATTGACAGGAACTGCGCGGTCACGAAGACCGACACCAGCCGGCGATTGGAAATCCTGTCGCCAAGGGGAAGCAGCAGGAAGATGCCAAGCGCCAGCGCAAGCTGGTTGAGCGCCGGCACCGCGCCGATCATCGCCGCGCTGACGCCGAAATCCTGCGCAACGCGCGCAATGATCGGATGAATATAATAGGCGTTCGCGGTCACGACGGCGCTGGCCAGCGCGAGCAGCCGGATGCTGGCCGGCGTCAGCCTTTGCGAAAGCGCAAGACTGTCCTCGTGTTGATCGGGCTCGCGCGCCTCCAGCCCGTGCGGGTCACTGTCGATGGGAGCCTCCGTCCCGGCGCTTCCGCCTGCCTGTGGTCAATCAGGTGAAGTGATCCCTGCCCCAACGGCATTTCAAGGCCTTATCCGGCGGGCGGTTCAACAGGTTGCCAGAGTTCCACCTTTCGCCCGTCCGGGTCCATCAGCCAGGCGAAATGGCCATAGGCATGGCTCTCGCGCGGCTGGACTTCCTCCACGCCTTCG
>CAYXQV010000345.1:0-2526 GCA_964467505.1 uncultured Hyphomonadaceae bacterium
AGCGCGGCGGCCAGCCCGCCCTGCGCCCAGGCCGAGGACGCCGCCTTGCCCAGCGGGGCGGGCGAGATCACGGTGCACGGGCGCGGTGCGAGCCGCAGCGCCAGGAACAGGCCCGCAAGGCCGGCTCCAATGATCAGGATGCCGGTGCCCTCCGGAACCTTTCCGGCCTGCACGATGGTCTCTTGTTCGGGCATCATGATGATGGCGCTGTCTTTATTCGCCAGAATTCGACACTGTCGCGATAGTTCCGGTCGTGCCAGGTGCCGGCCATGCGGCCCGGTTCGGTCGGCTTCACCGTGAAATGGTCGGGCAGGTAATAATCGGCAGGCACCGCTTCGGTGAGCGAGGCAATGACCTCGCTGCGGATCAGCAGGAACCGGCCCTGTTCCAGCACGCGGCAGGCCTGCTCCATCCGCGTCGGCTCGGGGTCTGCCTGCCCGCAGGTTTCAGCACTGATGAAACGGCAATTGCGCACGGCCTCACCGGGAACCTGCGGGTCGATCGACATCTGCCCCTCTATCTGGCAGCCCTTCTGCGCGATATCGGTGCGAAACCCCCACAGCCCACGCGGGTCCTCGGCGGTCGCGGGCAGGTTTGCGGTGACAAGAGCCAGGCAAGCGATCACGAGGGTGGTTTTCACGAAATGCCCCCCTCGTCCCGGCGAAATTCGCTGGCATGGACACCGTGTGAAAGCAGTGAACCGTTCATGTGATTGTGGCTGCGGATGGTCAGGATGAAATTGTCGGGCCAGTAACTGTCAGTGGCCTCGCCCTCCAGGAATTCCTCGATCTGCGAATTGATCAACAGTTGCCCGCCGGACTGCCGGGCCGTGCAACTCTGGCGCACGCGCCATGTCATGTCTGCACAGACCTGGTTGGCGACAAGTTCGCAAGCATAGCTGCTGTCTTCCGATTTCTGACCGAGATGAGCGGTGCCGCCGAAATCGCAGCCATCATGGGTCCAGCTTTGAAACACCCATGCACCTGACAGGTCGGTGCGTTCCAGGTCGTTGCCACCCACTTCCTGCGCATGCGCGGCAAGACCCGCCGGCAGGCAGGCCAGCCAGCCGGCAAGCACACAGGCGCCGAGCCGGGCCATCATGACACGCCTTCTTCGGTGCGCCTGAACTCGACCGGGGCGGTTACGGCAGATACCAGCGAGCCATACATCCGCTCGGCGCTCTGCACCGTCAGCGCGAAATTGTCCGGGACATAATTGAAACCGAAGCCTTCGATTTCGGACTTGGTTTCCAGAAACTCCTCGATACTGGAGCGCACCGAAACCTGGTTGCCGAAACGCCGGGCCTCGCAGGACTGGCGCACCATGGAACGTCCCCAGAGCGAGCAGACTTCCAGCGCTGTCAGTTCGCACTCGTAGATCCCGTTTTCGGGCGCGTGCCGGAGATGCATCAGGCCGGACATGATGCACTGGCCCCCGCGATAGGGTTTTGTCTGGAACCGCCATGTGCCCAGAACGTCACCGGGGTCGCCTTCGGCGGCATTATCGGCTGCGGCCGGAATGGCGAGCGCCAGTGCGCAGACAACTGCCACAAAACCGCGTATCAGGGACATGGCTGCTTCTTTCTCACAAGTTACCCGATGAGACTTTGACCGAGCGGGCGGCGGTTTCAAGGCCTCATTGCGCAGATCTGCATCGTTGCGCAGTCTGGACGAGACCAACGTCCAGCGGCGCAAGCCCTGTCCTGAAGGCGGCTGGCTTGTCCAGTTTCGGCAAGGCCAGCATCGCATCAATGGCCCGTTTCGCACGGATGCGGACATCTTCGTCGATTGTCACCTCATGTTTCATTTCGACAAGGCAGTCATGGATGTTTTCCAGCGTGATCCGCTTCATGTGCGGGCACAGATTGCACGGGCGGATAAAATCGACATCGGGGTTTTCCGCAGCCACATTGTCGCTCATCGAGCATTCCGTCAGCAGGACCACCCTGGCCGGGTGATTGTCCGCAACATAGCCGGCAAGCGCGGATGTGGAGCCGGCAAAGTCGGCCGCTTCGAGCACGTCTGGCGGGCATTCGGGATGGGCAAGGACCACCACGCCGGGATGGGCTTCGCGAAGCTGTTCGACATCCTCGGAACTGAACAGTTCGTGCACTTCGCACGCGCCCGGCCAGGTGAGGATGCGGATATCGGTCTGTGCGGCGACATTCCTGGCGAGATACTGGTCAGGCACGAGGATCACCGTGTCGGAGCCCCATTCCCTGGCCACATGCTCGACCACCTGCGCGGCATTGGACGAGGTGCAGGTGATGTCACAACCGGCCTTCACGTCGGCTGTCGTGTTGACATAGGTCACGATCGGGTAATCGGGATATTTCTCGCGGATCAGCTGGACATCTGCCCCGGTGATGGAGGCGGCAAGCGAGCAGCCTGCCTCAAGATCCGGGATCAGCACGGTCTTTTCCGGCGCAAGGATCTTCGAGGTTTCGGCCATGAAATGCACGCCCGCCTGGACGATCAGTTCAGCCGAGGTCTCGGCAGCTTCACGGGCCAGCTGGAGGCTGTCACC
>CAYXQV010000346.1:0-2512 GCA_964467505.1 uncultured Hyphomonadaceae bacterium
GTGGAGGCTGGTGATGACGCCTGACAAGGCCGCACAAACCGCAGCTGATATCTTTGCTGAACTTGGCGGGACAATCGCCGATCCGCCCAGCCTTATGCCGGCCCTGTTGCCCCTTGAGCTGTCGGGCGAGGCGGTGCGCGCGCGCCTGTGCATCTTCCCGGATGCCAGCGGTTACGAGCAGGCCCTGCGGCCCGATCTCACCCTCCCTGTCGCGATGCAGGAGGTGGACTTGCGCCTTGCCGGCGGCGTGGAAGCTTCGGTACGGCGCTATAATGCGCGTGCCTATCGCCTGCCAGTGGTCGCGGGGGAGCCGACCGAGTTTACGCAGATCGGCTTTGAACGCTTTGCCGGAGAGGTCTCGCCGGAAATGGATGCGAGCGTTTTCAGCGCCGTGCACCGCGCGGCAAAGGCGACGCGCGCGAAGGTCGCCGATGCCTGGTTCGGCGATCTTGCGGTGTTTCCGGCATTTGTCGATGCCCTTTCGCTTGCGCCCGGGCTCGGCGAGGCTCTCAAGCGCGCATTCCGCCAGCAAGGCGGTGTGCGGGCCCTGCTTGCCGGGCCGAGCGGCGCGGATGATGTCCGCGGCAGGCGGCTTGCGCGCCAGCTGGAGGGTGCCAGCCGCGAAGATGCCGAGGCCATGGTGGCCGACATGCTGGCGCTGTCAGGCGTGACCCTTGTCGGCGAGCGCGCGATTGGCGAGATTGCCGAGCGCCTGGTCGCCAAGGCTGCCGGGTCCGCTGCTGGCGGTGTGCCGGCCGACGCTGCACAACTGCTTGGTGATGTCCTTGCGGTCGAGGCGCCGCCGCTGGAGGCCATTGAAACGCTAAGCGAGCTTGCCCGGCGCGCAGGGGTCGAGCAGGCGCTTGGCGCCACGCTGGATGATCTTGCCGCGCGCATGGACACTATACTTTCAGAGGCACCAGGTCTTGGACGCGTTGCCCGTTTCGGAACCCCGTTCGGCAGGCGCTTCAACTATTATGACGGCTTTCTCTTCGAACTGTTCGGAGCGAAAGCTGCGCCGACGCGCCCGCTTGGTGCCGGCGGGCGATATGACAGCCTTGTCGGAAAGCTCAGCCAGGGCCGCGTTGAAGCCAGCGGGGTCGGCGGTGTCGTGCGCCCAGACCGGTTGAGCCTTGCGGCAGGGGGAAAATCATGAGCCGGCTGACATTCGCGATCCCGTCCAAGGGGCGCCTGAAGGACAATGCCGAGGCATGGCTGGCGCGCTGTGGCTTCCGGCTGGCGCAGCGTGGCGGCGAGCGTGGCTATATCGCTGAGTTGAAAGGCCTTCCGCAGGCCGATGTATTGCTGTTGTCAGCGCGTGAAATCGCCGAGGGCCTGCTTGATGGGCGCCTGCACCTTGGCGTGACCGGTGAAGACCTCCTGCATGAGCTTTCGCCTGATCTCGACCGTGAGGCTGGCGTGATCTGCAAACTCGGTTTCGGCCATGCGCGCGCCGTTGTGGCCGTGCCCCAGGGCTGGCTCGACGTGTCATCCATGTCCGATCTTGAAGCCGCCGCTGCGCAGTTTCGCGAGACCCATGGCCGGGCGATGCGTGTGGCGACGAAGTATCTCAATCTTACCCGGCGCTTTTTCGCGACCTGCTCGGTCGGCAATTACCGGATTGTCGAGAGCGCGGGTGCCACTGAAGCCGCGCCCGCTGCAGGCACGGCCGAACTGATTGTCGATATCACGACGACCGGTGCAACGCTCGCGGCCAACAATCTTCGCATCCTCGATGACGGGATCATTCTGGAAAGCCAGGCCGCGCTGGCCGGTTCGCTCAAGGCGTCATGGGATGAAGAGACGCTCCAGGCGTTGCGCAAGCTGCTTGACTCGGTAGAGGCGCGCGCGCGCGGAGAAGGGCTCAAACGCTTGCAGGCTGGCGGAGATATCCCGGCAGAGCTGGCAGCAAGTCTCGCCCTTTCGGCAGTGTCGGGCGCCTTTGCCCATTGCACCCACAGCCGGGTTGGCGAGGCCGCGGGTGCGCTTTGCCGGGCCGGGCTTGCTCCCGTCGCAGTGAGCGATGTCGAGTTCGTTTACGAAGCGGAAAATGGCATTTTCACGACTTTTGTGAAAAAGATTTGAGACAAACAGTTGACAGCGCGGCCGATTGCCGCTCCTAATTGTAAGGCAGTCTTCTGGGAGGAAACGCTGCAAACGCGGGATGAGCGCGGCGCCTTTGTGGCTGCCGCGCTTTTCTTTTCAGCGTGTTACGCCACCTGCGCGATTCCTTACCAGCCGGTGAAAAGAAAAAGGGCGACCCATTCTGCGCAGGCCGCCCCGTAATCAGGTGTTTCGAAGGTTCCGTCAGTCTCGAATGCCCGGCGCCCAGGGGTGAGGCAGGGGCGTGCGACAGCGCAGACCATTCGTGCTGACTTGATGATAAACAATAAATATTTATTGAAATTCATCAAGCACATTGACGCGTGACGATGATTAAATTGCTGCAACCTGCGACAGCCACACCGGCCTGGTTGACTTGCGTCGAGCCCGTGGCAAAGCCTGTCAGGCA
>CAYXQV010000347.1:0-2506 GCA_964467505.1 uncultured Hyphomonadaceae bacterium
TGATATTGGTCTAACGTTGGGCGGGGGGAGTGCGATGGGTGTATTCTGAGTGAATTTCCATTATTTTTAGTGACTTGTTAACTGAGACTCGACGCGTCTTGCAAATATCGTAAGAACACGGCCCCGTGAAACGGATCACTTTTTGCGATGGGGCAAAGGACCTTGGCTGATCGATAGCATGCAACACTCCGATACCACGGGGCTGTTTGTGCTGTTTGCATCTGGCAAGCGGCCGACACGTGCTGCGCTCAGGGAATTTGCCAAGGCGCAGAGTTCCGTATCGCTGACCCACGATCCCTCAGACGGGGCCTTTCCCCATCTTGTGGAGCCGGGCGAGGGGGAGCCGCAGCCTGCGCGCACCATTCCCGGCCCCGATCTGGCGGATCTCGGCTGGGTCGAATTGCTGCGCGAGGGGCTGACGTTTGACCTCACTGGTCTTGCGCCGGGCCGGGAGTGCCCGTTTCCGCTGGTTGAGCATCGCTTTGATCTCGAGACCCTGCCAACCGCCTTTCGCAGCGAGGCCATGCATCTTGCCCCCGGACAGCATCTGGCCGGGGGACGTCGCAGCATGCCCGTGCTCCGCGGGCTGGTGGCGCTGGCGCGTGATCTGACGCATCATTTCGAGGATCTGCAAGCGGTCGTGTGGCCGCCTTCGCAAAGCGCGATCGGCCGCCGGTTCTTCGAATCGATCTCGACCGCCTGGCTGGAGGGCGGTGCGTTCCCCGCACTCGGCCTGACAGCGTTCAGGCAGACCAGCGACGGCGCGCTGCAAAGCATCGGGCTTGAGTTCTGGATCGGCCAGGAACTCAGGATCGAGCCCCCGCTTTCCAACGACAAGATCGCGGCGACGCGGCTTGGTGTGCGGCTGATCAACCAGCTCATGATCGTTGGCGGGCTGGACGAAAGCGAGCGGTTCGTCGCACCGGACGGGGCGCGCTGCGTGATGCGGCCCTCGCGCAATGGACGGTTCATCCGGGTGTGGCTCGAATAGCATGGCGCGTGTGCACTCGCACATTGCTGATGCAGACCTCGCCGAAGTGGCTCCGGCCGGACCGCACCCGTGAACCGCCCCGGGATTGCCGGAGGCTCCAACTCTTAAGTAGATGGAGTCCTTATGAGCAAGACAACGAACAAGTTTTCACCGGAGGTTCGCGCCCGTGCGGTGCGGATGATATTGGATCACGAGGGCGATTATCCGTCCCGCTGGTCAGCCGTGGTGTCGGTTGCCGATAAGATTGGCTGCGCCCCTCAGACGCTTCACGAGTGGGTGAAGAAGGCTGAGGTCGACAGCGGTAAGCGCGCTGGCGTGCCAAGCGATACGGCCGACAAGCTGAAGGCGCTGGAACGCGAGGTCCGCGAGTTGCGTCAGGCCAACGAGATTCTTCGCAAGGCATCAGCATATTTTGCGCAGGCGGAGCTCGACCGCCCGTTCAAGCGATGATTGCGTTTATCGATGATAACCGCGAGCTTCATGGGGTCGAGCCGATCTGCAAGGTCTTGCCGATCGCCCCTTCCACTTACCGCAAGCATGTCGCGCAGCAGCGGGATCCATCGCGCCTGTCGGCGCGGGCGAGACGCGACCTGGCGCTCAAGCCCGAGATCGCCCGCGTGTTCGCCGAGAACTTCGCTGTTTACGGCGTGCGCAAGGTCTGGCGGCAGATGAGGCGTGAAGGCTTCGCCATCGCCCGCTGCACCGTTGAACGGCTGATGCGCGATATGGGGTTGCATGGAGTAATCCGCGGTAAGCCGGTGCGCACCACGATCAGCGATAAAGCTGCGCCCTGTCCGCTGAATCGCGTCAACCGGCAGTTCCATGCCCCGGCGCCGAACAGGCTGTGGGTCTCGGACTTTACCTACGTCTCGACATGGAGCGGGTTCGTCTATGTCGCGTTCGTGATCGACGTCTATGCGCGCTACATCGTGGGGTGGCGGGTCAGCCAGACAGCACATGCCAGCTTCGTGCTGGATGCCTTGGAGCAAGCTTTGCACGACCGCCGACCAGTCCATCGTGGCGGACTGGTTCATCACAGCGACCGTGGATCGCAATATGTATCCATAAAATATACCGAACGCCTCGCAGAAGTCGGCATCGAGCCATCGGTCGGCAGCGTCGGCGACAGTTATGACAACGCTTTGGCGGAGACGATCAATGGCCTTTACAAGGCCGAAGTAATCCACCGCCGCGGACCATGGCGATCCTTCGAGGCCGTCGAGTTCGCCACACTGGAATGGGTCGATTGGTTCAACCATCGGCGTTTGCTGGAGCCAATCGGCAACATCCCGCCCGCCGAAGCCGAACAACAATACTATGCCATGCTGGACGACACCGCCATGGCAGCATAACTTAAACCAAATGGCCTCCGGCAATCCCGGGGCGGTTCAAAGCGCTACATGTTCTACAAGCGCCTCGTGCCGTTGCTACAATTCGGCCGAGAACGTGAGACGGTGGATTTGTCGGGGGTGAAGCTGACCCACCACAACCTCAAGGACCAAGGCTCGCGCCAGT
>CAYXQV010000348.1:0-2501 GCA_964467505.1 uncultured Hyphomonadaceae bacterium
GTGCACTCGAAATGCACGCATCGCCTTTTGACAGGGTGAATCCGGGTCACTTGCCCGGACAAAGCCGAAGGGTGTCAACCTCACTGCTTTGGGGATCAGAGGGTCGTTCCCTGCGCCCTGCCTTGTGGTGTGGGCGTTTGAGGGACTGGCAAAAGCCCGGATGGCGAGGGGCCGCGAGGGGGCATGATCGAATCTCGCCCCTCGCCGCCATCCGGATAGGCGTATTGCCCTTGCCAATGGCCTCATTCGCGATGATCGCAAATGGCGCCGGCCTGGCAGGCGGTCAGCCAACCAGGCTTTGTTCATCATCGCGCCGTTCAAGCTGGTGGCGGCGGAGTATGACCAGCATGTTCATCGCGGCCTCCGCCACATTGCAAAGCTCTTCGAGTTCCGCATCGTCCATTTTCGACTTCTCATAGAAGGCGATGGTTGACGCCAGGTCGCTGATCAGACTGTCAGCTGTTTTTTTCATGTCTCATGCCCCGTTTCTGCCGGGCGCAAGAATTTGTCTCCGGCACGCCACCGCGCACCGGGAGCCATCAGCCCGCCGACCCCTTCCATGAGTTTCCGCAAGTCTCTTATATCTGGCATGCCGCCGAAACATGCAGTGCGAAAACTTCAGGAAGGAACAGACGCCTTGCGCCTTTTATTTGTCTTCCCCGTGAAACAGGATACTTACGCAAACAGACCTGTCAAAAGCTTAATGCATAGGTGACCGGTCACAGTTTGATGTCTTGTTGCCGGGAAGATGCACGAGTTTGCGACGCTGCTAGACGGCCTTCTCCACACGCCGTCCCGGAATGCCAAGCTGCACCAGTTGCAGGCTTACTGGCGGGCAACCGGCGACCCGGCGCGCGGCTGGGCGCTGGCGGCGATCTGCGGAACCCTCGATCTTGCTTCGGTGACGCCCTCGGCGGTGCGCGAACTGGCACTGGGGCGGATGGACCCTGTCCTGTTCGCACTGTCTTATGACTATGTCGGAGACCTGGCAGAGACCGTCAGCCTGACCTGGCAGGCCCGCCCGGGCGCCAATCGCGTGCCGGCCCTGGAAGACGTGGTCGGCGAACTGCGCAGTGCGAACCGGGCGCAAGGCGCGCGCATCGTCGAGCGCCTGCTGGACGGGCTTGATGGGCGTGGGCGATGGGCCTTGCTGAAACTGGTCACGGGCGGGCTGAGAATCGGAGTGTCGGCACGTCTTGCGCGCGTTTCGCTCGCCGAATATGGCGGCGTCGGCATCAACGAGATCGAGGAAATCTGGCACGGTCTCGCCCCGCCTTATGAGAGCCTTTTCGCCTGGCTAGACGCAAGCGGACCGAAACCGGCGCCCGATATCCGCGCGCCATTCCGCCCGGTCATGCTGGCCCATCCGCTCGTGGCGAAACGCGACCGTGATGATCGCGAGGCGGTTGATCCGGATCTGATCACCCCGGAGGTTTTCGCCGCTGAATGGAAGTATGACGGGATCCGCGTCCAGGCAGTCAGCGAGGCGGGCACCCGGCGTCTTTATACCCGCACCGGCGAGGATATCAGCCACACGTTCCCCGATATGCTGGCGGCCATGGATTTCGAAGCGGCGCTGGACGGCGAATTGCTGGTGCGGGCAGAAGATGGCGGCGTTGCCCCGTTCAATGCCCTCCAGCAGCGGCTCAACCGCAAGAGCGTCACACGGCGCCAGATGCAGGCACTGCCGGCCTTTATCCGGGCCTATGACCTGCTGGTGGAGGGTGACAGGGACCTGCGAAGCGAGAGTTTTGCGGCGCGTCGCCGCCGGCTGGAAGCCTTCATTGCGCGTCAGGACAGCGAACGCTTCGATCTTTCCCCGCTTGTCGAGGTGACCGACCTTCGCGGTCTTGAGACGGCCCGGAACAATCCGCCCGCACCGGAAATCGAGGGACTGATGCTGAAACGCTGGGACAGTCCCTATCTGCCGGGCCGGGTGCGCGGGCACTGGTTCAAGTGGAAGCGCGACCCGTTCCTGATCGATGCGGTGCTGATGTATGCCCAGCGCGGACATGGGAAACGCTCGAGTTTCTATTCCGATTTTACCTTCGGCGTTCGTCTCGGCGATGGCGAAGAGGGGCTGACCCCGGTCGGAAAGGCCTATTTCGGCTTTACCGACGACGAACTCAAACAGCTCGACAAGTTTGTGCGGGAGAACACCACCGACCGGTTCGGCCCGGTGCGTGCGGTCGAGATGGGACCGGGCACCGGGCTGGTGCTGGAAATCGCGTTTGAGGGCCTCCAGCGCAGTTCGCGCCACAAGTCCGGTCTCGCCATGCGCTTTCCGCGGATCAACCGCATAAGGTGGGACAAGCCCGCATCGCAGGCCGACCGGCTGGAAACGCTGGTGCGCATGCTGCCCGCGCCCTGACAGTCAATTCGCGCCTCTTGCGATCAGGCACGCCGCCGCCGCGTGCTTCAGTCAGGCCGGAAACTGCCCTCGATGTCGGCATAGACATGGCGCTCGCCGGCAAAGCCCTCATGGGTGACAGCGCCCTGAT
>CAYXQV010000349.1:0-2481 GCA_964467505.1 uncultured Hyphomonadaceae bacterium
TGCGGCAAGAAGAACAAGCTTGATGGGATTCAATCTGACGGCCTGGATCTGACGGGTGTGTACTTGCGCTTGGCGATACCGCTCACGCAAAGTCGGCGCAACTGTCCCGTAGCTCAGCCCGATTGGCGGGATGATCCCCTGGACGGCTCAGGCCACCGGAGATGACTGAAAACGGGATCAAAGAGCTATCTGAGATTCTTGAGAGCGCGTTCGGCTCCGACTTTCCGGTCGGCCTCGCGCGTGTAGCCGTGTAGCTGCTTTACTGTCGTATGTCCTGTCACGGCCATGATGTCGTGATCCGACGCACCGCTGTTTGCCAGCCGTGTTGCGCCGGCCTTTCGCAGTCCATGGACGCTGCAGCGTTCCGGCAGGCCCGCCTCCTCGCACCATTTCTTGAAACGGTTGCCGAAGCCGTTCGACGTGAATGGTTTTCCGAAAGCCGTTTCCAAAAGCGTCATGCCCGATGCGGGCGTCTGGTCGATGATGCGTTGCAATTCCGGGTGTATCCATATCTGCAGGCGTACCGGCTTGATGTTTCGGTTCTTGTGCTGTGTCAGGTGGAAGTAGCCATCCCGGATGTGCTGCCTGCCGAGCTGGACCAGGTCCGCACGCCGCTGCGTCGTAAAGAGGCCAAGCGCGAGCGCGAGCCGTGCCTGCGTACCGATCGGATGGGACGCCTCGAACTGCGCAATCTCTTCCTCGGTCCAGCAATGGATGCCTTTCGAGTGACGATTGATATTCTTTACGCCGATAGCAGGGCTGCGGTCGTGGAGGTCATTCTCGATGGCAAAGCTGTAGAGCACGCGCACGGCCTTTACGAGATTGTCTGCCTCAGCCGGCGTTGACTGTTTCTCGTCTCGCCACTTGCGGACATGGCGCGGCTCAAGCAGCGCAAAGGGCTTGTCGCCATCCTTCCGGCCCTTGGCGTCGACCCGCGCACAGATGCGCTCAAGAAACCGTCGCCGGATGGTCTGCGTGCGCGGCGCCAGGCGCCTGAACTCCGGGGACTGGAAATACTGGACACACAACCAGCGCAGGGATTCCGGTCGAATGGGTGCGACACCCGTCTTGGTCGCAGACTGCGCCGCCCCGGCTTCAGCCGCCTTATAGGCTTCCAGAAATGCGGGCGAACCGATGGGCCCCGGCAGGCGGACCTTGAGCCGGCCCCGACGTCGGTAATAGATGCGGACATTGCCGTGACGGTCTGTGTCTTCAACGACGTATCTCAGCCGGATCTTCATGGCCGCTCACCCTCAGTCATCGAAGGGATTGTGCTCGATCTCATCGCCGCTCGGCAGTGCATCAATGGCGTTGTCGAGGGCGCGGACGTCCCAGGCCCTTCGCCGGTCTATTCTCTTTGGCTTGGGCATCCGCCCATCATCCACCAATTCGTCGAACTTGGTTGCCGACAATCCAACGTAAGCGGCTGATGCGCGCCTGTCGAGCAGACGAGGCGGGATGTTTATCGGGAGGAAACTCGTGTCGGCCATTTCAGTCACTTGGGATCATTGACCAGATACTCACCGCGTGGCGCGGCTTCGGCAAGTGAGCGTATCTCGGTTTTCTGAGGGGTTCGCCGACAATTGTCGGCAAAGGAAAGGGAGCCAGGTGAGTCGGGTGAACTCTGGTGAGATCCTGCTGGTCAAAACGAGCTTGAACGAAGCAACGAGATGGCGGGGCGCGGGCATGGCGCGGATTGCAAGATAAAAGGCCATAGCGCCAGACAGGCTGTAGCGCCTTGTCTGCACATCATTTTCTGTGGCGCTATTCAGCAAATGGCAGCGCCGTGATTCCTTGAGTTTCCCAATGCGTCCGGGGGTTTTCTGCAGCGCTATCTCACAACTGGCACCCTTCACCGCACAACTCGCTGCAGGCAAAGGCAGGCAGCCAAATCCAAAATGTCAGAAGCAATCGCCGCGTGCGCCAGTTGGGCTGTTCAGGCAGGGCGGCTACGTTTGGAAAGCAGCGTCTACCCTATCGTTCCTGCAGTCCCGGTGTTGCCGAAACCCTGCCCGGTCAAGGGTCTGTGACCGCTGCGCGGCGCGCCTGAGGCGCGCCCTTGACCGGGCAGGGTTTCGGCAAAGAATCCAGACATGGCCCAAATGGCATTTCATGCCATTGGGCCTGAAGGAAATGAGTGCTTTCCCGACTTTTGCCAGGACATGTTCGACACCGCCCTTCGCAGTGAAGATTGCAGGTCGTTTAGTCAGCAGCTTCGCTGTTCTCGTTTCTTAGTTCAGTGCCGTTGCGCTCCGCAACGCGCCAGCTAAAGTTGATCCGAGGGAGGACAGATTGGTGGCTCTTGTTCGCATGGACAGCGCGAGGCACCCCCAGATCGCGCGCCCCTTGAAAACCTCAACAGCGGAGCCATGCAAGTGTCTGCCATCACCGGATAGGTGTCAGCGCATCCTGGACGATGTTGGGCCGCTTCTCTATGAGCGCCAGGAGCACCCGCGCCGGTCCGTCCGGCTTGCGCCTCCC
>CAYXQV010000350.1:0-2474 GCA_964467505.1 uncultured Hyphomonadaceae bacterium
ACCAAGGATCCGTTCAAGACCAGCTTCCAGGGCATTGCGATCGGCGCCTTCGACCAGTTGGCCACGTCAGTTGGCTGTCAGGATACGCCGCTCAGTGAGAGCCGTGATCGCGTCAATTCGGCAGCGACCCTTGGCGGCGGTCTTGCGATAACCGCAGGCCTGTTGAATGGCGACGCCTTCACCGACCCGGTGAACCCCGATCTGCGCAAGATCGAATCGGCTTTTGATCCGCAATACAAAGCCGAGCAGACGTTGTTCACATGGAAAGGCGAGTTTGATCTTACCGACAATCTGACCGTCACCTATCTCGGCAGCTATAATGACAGTGAAGTCATCTCCATCGAGGATTATAACAAGATTGCACCGACAATCGAGTTCAACGAGACGGCAGGTCCGTTCGCCGCTGTGCCGGCCCTGTTCCCGCTGCTGTTCCCGGGCGGCGTGGTTGACGACCCGCAACTCGGCTCGTCCAACCTGTTCCGCACCTTTGACCTTTCTGCCGGGCAGAGCGAAACCTATACGCATGAATTGCGTGTCCAGTCGGACTTTGATGGCCGGTTCAACTTCAATCTCGGCGCAATCTATTCGGAACTCGAAACCGGTGGCGTGGATGATACCTTTGGTTATTACGTCCTCTCGAACTCATTGACCGCGCTGACACAGCTCAACAATGCGGCGGGCGGTGCCATCTTCGGTGGCCCGGTTCCGATTGATACCGGCGGCACGCAGCCATCACTGTTCAATCTTTCCCTTGACGGGGATGGCGGAAACTACTTCCGGTCCATCTCTCCGTTCGAACGCGAAAGCTTCGCGGTGTTTGGCGAAGGCTATTTTGACGTGACCGACGACCTCACGCTGACGGTTGGCCTGCGTTACACTGATGACGAAAAGTCCCAGCAAAATACGCCGACGATTCTGTTCACGCCGAACGGTACGCTGGAGCCCCAGGTCATACCCGGCAATCCCGATGACGAAGCAGGTGATGGCACATTTGATGTCGGTTTCGAGGAAGTCACCGGCCGCGTCGTGCTCGACTGGGCGCCGGACCTTGCGTTTACCGAGGATACGCTGCTGTTTGGCTCTTATTCGCGCGGCTACAAGGGCGGTGGCATCAACCCGCCACAGCCGGCCGGGGCGAATTTCTTCCCGCAATTCTTCGAGCCGGAATTCATTGACGCGTTCGAGGTTGGCACCAAGAACACGTTCGATGGTGGCGCACTGCAATTGAACGGCACAGCCTTCTATTATGACTATCAGGGTTACCAGATCACCCAGATCATCAACCGCACCTCGGCCAACTTCAATATCGATGCTGAATTGCAGGGACTGGAAATCGAGACCATCTGGAATCCTGCCCAGACACTGGTATTGAATGCCAATCTCGGCCTGCTCGATACGGAAATTCAGGACACGTTCGCGATCGATGTGCTCGACCGGACCAATGGCCGTGACGACCTTGTCGTGCTGAAGAATGCAGCAACTTTCGCCAATTGTGTCGTCTCCGCGCAGGGCTATGCAGCCGTGCTTGGCGCCATCCAGGCGGGCATTCTCAATCCGGGTGACAGCCGCGGGCTGTGCTCGGGCGCCTTCCAGGGCCAGGAGGCCGCGTTCGGCCTTGATGGCGTCACGGTCCAGTACCGGTCAGCGACCGCTGATCCGTCTGGTGAGGGGGCTGTGCTAACGGCGACGGCTTTCGAGCCAATCGAGGGCGAAGCGAAAAACCTGGCCGGCAATTCGATGCCGAATGCGCCGGATACGACCTTCAATTTCGGGGCCGAATACACGTTCGCAGCCGTTGGTGGGACCGACTGGGATGTTCGCCTGCGTGGTGACTATTACTACCAGGCCGACAGTGAAAGCCGAGTCTGGAACACGCCGCATGACCGCCTCGAAAGCTGGGACAATGTCAATCTGGCGATCAATTTCTACAACAATGCCCACGATATCGAGATCGAATTCTTCGGCAAAAATGTCACCGATGAGGAAGTGATCACTGGCACATATCTCACCGATGACAGTTCCGGCCTGTTCACCAATATCTTCCTGACCGAGCCTGCCACTTACGGCGTTTCGGTTTCCAAGATCTGGTAGGTTTCAGGTCCTGGGGGAGAGACAACAAGCCCCGAGGGTGAAGCAATTGGGGGAGGGGCGGCCTGGTAACGGGCCGCCCTTTCTCATTTGCGCGCGCGCTGAAAACCGGCCACACAGTGTCTTCCCGCCGCGACGGCTCTGCCCTACACTTGCGCCCATGCACTCAAACTTGCGGAGTTCCCGATGAATCCCTCTTGCAGACCCCGCCTGATCGCCGCCAGCCTCGCCTCTGGCGCCGTTCTCGCCGCCTGTTCCAGTCAGGCCGACAGTGCCCCGGCCGCCGAGACGACGCCCTACAGCCTCGAACTTACCGAGATCGCCAGCGGGCTGGAGTTTCCCTGGGGCATGGCCTTCCTGCCGTCGGGCGACATGCTGGTGACCGA
>CAYXQV010000351.1:0-2468 GCA_964467505.1 uncultured Hyphomonadaceae bacterium
AGCGGGCCGATGACGAAGACGAGAATTACATCCTTCTGGGCGATTTCAACATCAAGAACCCTGTGGACGAGACGATGAGCGCGCTCACGCAGGCGGGCTTCATCCTGCCGCCCGAACTGTTTCCGTCAAACGTGCTCGGCACGAAATTCTATGACCAGATCGCTTTCCGGACACGCCAGGACGAGGTCACATTCCTTTCCGCCGGAGCGTTCAACTTTACCAATACGCTCTTCAAGCCCGAACATTATCCCCATTATGCCGACGTGCTGCCCGAGCGCCACCGCGACCTCAGCCATGACGGCACGCCACGCGACACCGGCAAGGACAAGGACTATTATTCAAACCGCTGGATGACCTGGCAGATGTCAGATCACCTGCCGCTCTGGGTCGAGCTTGCCATCGACTTTGCCGATGAACACCTGATGGAACATCTCGTCGAAGATGCGCGCGATACCCCGGCCCAACGGGAGTTTGCGCAAAACGAAGCCGAGGACCTGTCACTCTTCCATGGCGAGGCGCCAAAGCTCGGCGAAGCGGGCGAAGCCCCGCGCGAACCGGAAACGCCGAAAAAGCGCCGCAAGCGCCGCAAACCGAAAGTCGCCGACAAGCTCAAGGTCGGCACGGCCCAGCCCGACCGCAGGCTGGACCTCAAGACCGCCTGGGACATTTTCTGGTTCGTCGCCACAGGCAAGGCCGAAAAGGTCCGAAAGCTGCGCAAGCAGGCCGAACGCAAGGCCCGCGAAGAGGGTTAGCAGGCTTTCCGAAACACCAGCTCACGCAGCCCATCCTTCGACTTCGCTCAGCCCTTCCCATCCCGACCGCCCCGGACCTGATCCGGGGTCTCTCACGTGTGGAGGCCAGAAACAGGCAGATCCCGGGTCAGGCCCGGGACAGTCGGATGTCCGGGGGCGTCTCAGAAACAGTCCCTTAGCGTTTTTCAGAAAGCCTGCCAGACAACCCTTGTCCTTGCGTGACCCCTTCGCGGCGAAGCGGTTTGGCGGCAGTCTGTCAGCCATAAAGGTGCGGCAGGTTCAGCACGCGCCGGTCAAAGGGAGGAACTGCCATGAAAGCTGCCATATTCCGCGAGCCCAACCAGCCGCTCTCGATAGAAGAGGTGACGATTTCCAAGCCCGGCCCGCGCGAGGTCCTGGTGCGCAACGCGGCCGTCGGCGTGTGCCATTCCGACGTGCATTTCTGGGACGGGGCCTTCCCCCATCCGGTGCCGACCATTCTCGGCCATGAGGCCGCCGGCGTGGTCGAGGCGGTCGGCGACATGGTCAGCGCGGTCAAGCCCGGCGATCATGTTGTCTCGATTCTTTCGCCCTTCTGCGGCAGTTGCGAGTATTGCATGACTGGCCACATGGCGATCTGCCACACCGTCAATCGCGAGTATTTCCAGCGCGCCGAAACCGCGCCCCCGCGCCTTTCGGTCGGCGCCGAACCGCTCAACCAGTTTCTCAACCTCTCGGCCTTTGCCGAGCAGATGCTTGTGCATGAGAACGCGCTTTGCGCTATCGACCCGGAAATGCCGATGGACCGGGCCTGCCTGATTGGCTGCGGCGTGATCACCGGTGTCGGGTCGGTTTTCAATGCCGCGCAGGTCGAGCCCGGCTCCAGCGTGGTGGTGATCGGCTGCGGCGGGGTTGGCCTGTCTGCGATCAATGGCGCAGCGATTGCGGGGGCGGGCCGGATCATCGCGGTCGATCTCGACACGAGCAAGCTCGACCTCGCCCGCCAGTTCGGCGCGACCGACACGGTCAATCCCAATCATGGCGACGCCATTGGTCAGGTCCTGGAGATGACCGGTGGCGGGGTCCATTACAGTTTCGAATGCATTGGCCTGAAGCAGACCGCCGAACAGGCCTTCCACATGCTGCGCCCGCGCGGGGTTGCCACGCTGGTCGGGATGATCGCGCCGACGGTGAACATCGAACTGCCGGGCATCCTCCTCATGGTGCAGGAAAAGCGCATCCAGGGCTCGATCATGGGCTCGAACCGGTTCCGCGTGGATTTCCCGCGCCTTGTCGAATTCTACAAGCAGGGCAAGCTGCATCTCGACCAGCTGGTCTCCGACCGGATCGGCATGGAAGGCATCACCGGCGCGCTGGCGAACCTGAAGGAACACAAGTCCGGCGTCGCCCGCCAGGTCGTCGTGATGGACTGAAGACGAGGCGCTTCAGTCTGCAGGCTCGACCGGCGCGGCTGCCCAGTTTGTGCGGATGTGCTCGGAGCGGTTATGCGCGCAATCCGGGCTCCATCCGGGCGGATTGAATTTTTCCGTGCACACGCGTCTGGAAACTGTCAAGGCGCGCCATCTGCGCTTGTGAGACAAAGCCAGGCGTGGCACAAATTGTGTCACAGACAGAAGGTGGCGGACATGGGAAAACAGATGAGCATGCGCGAGCTGCGCGCTGCGCTTTCGAAAATCGAGCACGAACTCGCCGAACATGGCGAGATCGAACTGACGC
>CAYXQV010000352.1:0-2462 GCA_964467505.1 uncultured Hyphomonadaceae bacterium
GCCTTCTGGCCGCAGTGGCGCAGAAATGGCGATATGGCGTGGTCGCGGGCACGCTCTCGGTACTGTCCTTTGGCAGCGCGCTCTATGCCATGGACATGATCGAGGTCGCGCGTGTCAGCGCCCTGCGCGAGACTGCGGTAGTCTTCGCCGCACTACTGGCCTGGCTGTTCCTGAAGGAGGGTTTCGGAGCGCGCCGCACGCTGGCCTCGATGCTGCTGGCATTCGGACTGGTGTTGTTGCAACTGGCTGGTTAACCAGATCGCCGTTGTTCAGGAATATATGCGCCAATCATGAAACTGACCCGACACCTTGCCGGATACCTCCCGGTAAACCTGGCCAGCGCAGTCGCGGCCTTTGGCGGCGTCTATGTGTTCACGCGCATGCTCGACCCGCAGGAATATGGCCGCTATGCCCTTTGCCTGTCGATCATGGCCGTGCTGCACACACTGACCCTGACCTGGGTGGAAGCAGCCAATTTCCGCTTTTACGCGCGCGCCGCCGATGAGGGCCGGCTGGCCGACCATTTCCGCACCGGGCTTGCCCTGATCTGGCGTTCCATGATCCTGGCCCTGCTGGTCTGGGCCGTCTTGTTCGCCATTCTTCGCGACGTGGAAGGATATGGGCGCATCCTGCCTTGGATTGCCTTGCTGATGCCGCTGGCCACATTGCTGAAATTTGCGCTTGAAGCCCACCGCGCCGGGCAGAATGTGGCCCGTTTCGCGCGCGTCCAGACATCCAAGACCCTGCTCGGCTTTGCGCTAGGCGTCCTGCTGGCCTGGCAGACCGGGCTCGGCGCTGCCGCCCCATTTGCCGGGCTTGTCATCGCAGCCGGCGTGCTGGTCTCCGGGGAGGCGCACTACATCCTGGCCACCGCCCGCGGCGGTCGCACCGACCGGGCGACGCAGCGCAACTGGGCGGCTTATGGCTGGCCGATCGCGGCAGCGCTGGTGCTGGACATCCTGCTGTCGGCCTCCGACCGCTTCCTGATCGCGGCATTTCTTGGTGAGGCGGCCGTGGGCGCCTATGCCGCCGGATACGGTGTGGCTGACAAGACCGTGCTGCTGATCTGCGCCTGGGCGGCGATGGCCGGATCGCCGCTCCTGATCGCAGCCCATGAAGCCGGGGGCCCGCGCGCTGCCGCCAATGAGGCCAGGGGGCTGATCAATACGCTGTTGCTGTTCGGCATGCCTGCCGCCGCTGGCCTCGCGCTTGTCGCCGACCCGCTGGCGCGCGCGATGATCGGGCCAGACCTTCGCGAGGCGGCCCGCCCTGTCATTCCGTGGATTGCCTTTGCCGGCCTGCTCAACGGCCTGCTGATCCATTATGCGTGCGAAGCCTTCCAGCTGGCGCGGCGCACAGGCCTGAGAGCCGCGCTGATGATCGTGCCGGCAGCGCTCAACATCGCACTGAACCTGCTGCTGCTGCCGACACTCGGACTGATGGGCGCGGTCTATGCCACAGTTGCCAGTTATGGCGCCGGGGTCCTGCTTCTTGCGCTTGTCGGCAGGCGGCTGGTTCCCCTGCCCTGGCCGTTTGGCGAGGCCGCGAAGATCGCTCTTGCCTGCCTTGCCATGTGGCCGGCCACCGCGCTGGTCCCTGACATGGCGCCATGGCCGCAGCTGTTTGCCAGCGCCGTCGCGGGGGCTGTGGTCTATGGCGCCGTGCTGCTTGCCCTTGACGGGGGCGGCGCACGCGGCTTTGTCCTTTCCACACTGCACAGATCCGCCGGTGACCGCGACACGTAGGCACACACATGACACAAGACAATTCCGACATCTCGACTGCTGCCGACAAGGCCAACCAGATCTGGGGCGACCTTGTCCCGGTGATCGGCTTTGTGGCGTCCTACAATCTCCTGCGGTTCATCGATCTCGACACGACACTCTTCAACAAGGCGTCAGCACTTTACTGGGCAACCGGCGTGCTGATTGTGCTCACGCTCGGCGTGGTCGCGCGCAAACTCCTGACCGGGCAGAAAGTTGCGCCCTTCCTGATTGTCAGCTCGGCAATCGTCGGCGGTTTCGGAACCCTCGGCATCATCCTGCAGGACAAGTCCTTCATCTATATCAAGCCGACCATCCAGAACCTGTTTCTCGCCGCCATCATCTTTGGCGGTTTCCTTGCCGGACGGAATGTCTGGCGAGCGATGTTCAAGCAGGTCTTCGATCTGCCGCGCCATGCCTGGAACGTGCTCGCCACGCGGTGGGGGCTGCTTTTTGTCGCCATGGCTGTTTGGAACGAGTTCCTCTGGCGCTATTACGCCCCCGGCTTCGAACAGCCACTGGTGTTTGCCGGTATCACGCTGGCGCCTGCGGGCAGTTACGAGTTTCTCGGTCTGACCTTTGGCAACCGCAACGCCGAGGATGTGTGGGCCAACTGGAAGCTGGGCAATATGCTGATCGTATTTCTCTTCGGCCTTGCCAATGTCCCCTACACACTCAGGCATCTCGGCAAGACTGACG
>CAYXQV010000353.1:0-2450 GCA_964467505.1 uncultured Hyphomonadaceae bacterium
TTGAGTGATGACACGACACCTCCGGACCAGCCGGAGACGCCGGAGGACAAGCCCGAAGACGGAATTGATCCGGTCTCCATCGAGAGCGAACTGAAACGCTCCTACCTCGATTATGCGATGAGCGTGATCGTCAGCCGTGCGCTGCCCGATGTGCGCGACGGGCTCAAGCCTGTGCACCGCCGTATTCTGTACGCGATGCAGGAGGGCGGTTACACTCACGACAAGGCCTATCGCAAATGCGCGCGCGTCGTCGGCGATGTCATCGGCAAGTATCATCCCCATGGCGACAGCGCGGTCTATGATGCGCTGGTGCGCATGGCGCAGCCTTTTTCGATGGGCCTGAAACTGCTCGACGGACAGGGCAATTTCGGCTCGATCGACGCCGATCCGCCTGCCGCAATGCGCTATACCGAAGTGCGTCTCGACAAGCCGGCCTCCTACCTGCTCGACGATATCGACAAGGACACGGTCGATTTCCAGGACAATTACGACCAGTCCGAGAGCGAGCCGGTGGTGTTGCCGGCGAAATATCCCAATCTTCTGGTCAATGGCGGCGGCGGCATCGCGGTCGGCATGGCGACGAATATCCCGCCTCACAATCTCGGGGAAGTTGTCGATGCGACGCTGGCGATGATCGATGAGCCTGCGATTGACGATGAGGCGCTGCTTGAAATCATTCCCGGTCCGGATTTCCCCACGGGCGGGCTGATCCTTGGTCATGCCGGCTCGCGACGGGCATTGCTGGAGGGGCGTGGCTCCGTGCTGATGCGTGCGCGCACCGAGATGGAGACAATGCGCGGCGGGCGCGAGGCGATTGTCGTCACCGAGATACCCTATCAGGTGAACAAGGCGGCGATGGTTGCCAAGATCGCGGAACTGGTGCGCGAAAAGCGGATCGAGGGCATTGCCGACATGCGCGATGAGAGTGATCGCCATGGCATTCGCGTGGTGATCGAGATCAAGCGCGATGCGAGTGCCGATGTCGTGCTCAACCAGCTTTTCCGCTACTCGCAGATGCAGACATCGTTCGGGGTCAACATGCTGGCGCTGAATGGCGGGCGCCCGGAACTGCTGAACCTTCGCGCCGTGCTCCAGGCCTTCATCCGCTTTCGGGAAGAGGTCGTGGCGCGGCGCACCAAGTTTGAACTCGCCAAGGCGCGTGACCGGGCCCATGTGCTGGTCGGGCTGGCGCTGGCGGTGGCCAATATCGACGAGGTGATCGCCATCATCCGCAATGCGCCCGATCCCGCGACAGCGCGCCAGCAATTGCTCGAGAAATCCTGGGATGCCCGGGACATGGCGCCGCTGATAGAGCTGATTGCAGACCGGCGCACGCGTCAGGCCGATGACGGGACGATCTTTCTGTCCGATGAGCAGGCGCGTGCCATTCTCGACCTGCGCCTGCACCGGCTGACAGGTCTGGGACGCGACGAGATCGGCAACGAGGCGCGCGGACTGGCCGACAAGATCGCCGACTATCTCGATATCCTGCGCTCGCGCCCGCGTGTTCTCGACATCATCCGCGGAGAGCTCGCAGAGATGAAGGAGAAATTCGCGGTGCCGCGGCGATCTGAATTCGTGTTTGGCGATGCCGACATGGAAGACGAGGACCTGATCGAGCGCGAGGACATGGTCGTCACGGTCACCCATGGCGGCTATGTCAAACGGGTGCCGCTCACCACCTATCGCACGCAGAATCGCGGCGGAAAGGGGCGCTCGGGAACGGCCTTGAAAGACGAGGACTTTGTCACCCGCCTGTTCTCGGCCAACACGCATACCGAGATCCTTTTCTTCTCCTCGGCCGGCATGGTCTACAAGGAGAAGGTCTGGCGCCTGCCGCTGGGCTCTCCGCAATCGCGGGGCAAGGCGCTGGTCAACATCCTGCCGCTGCAGAAGGATGAGTGGATCACCTCGGTGATGCCGCTTCCCGATGACGAGGCCGCACGCGATGAACTCGACGTGATGTTCGCCACACGCTCGGGCGGTGTGCGACGCAACAAGCTGTCGGAATTCATCCGTGTGAACCGCAATGGCAAGATCGCCATGAAGCTGGACGAAGGCGGTGAGGACGGCATCGTTTCGGTCAAGATCTGCTCGCCGCGCGATGACATCATGCTGACCACCGCCATGGGCCAGTGTATCCGCTTCCGCGTCGATGATGTGCGCGTTTTCGCCGGGCGCAACTCCACCGGTGTGCGCGGTATCCGGCTGGGCAAGGGCGACCTCGTGATCTCCATGGGCGTGCTGCGCAGCGTCGAGGTCACGCCTGCCGAGGCGCGAGCCTATCTCAGGCACGCAGCGGCCATGCGCCGGGCCACCGATGGCGAGGATGTCGAACTGGGCGATGACGAAACGGAAAACGGCGAGGCGGACACCGCGCTCAGCCCCGCACGGATCGCAGAGCTTGGCGCCGCAGAGGAGTTTATCCTGACCGTCACCACTGGCGGCAT
>CAYXQV010000354.1:0-2437 GCA_964467505.1 uncultured Hyphomonadaceae bacterium
CCTGCGGGTCATCGCCCTCGCCACCGCGATAGCGTCCCGGCACATGGTCGAACGCGCCATGCACGAGCGCGGAAATCCCGTCGAAAAGTCCTGCGGGCGGGCGATCCGGCGACAGTGTGGCCTGTCGAAAACCGACAGTGCCGGAGAACAAGCCCGCCTTGGGCCGATTGCGCCCGGCGACCGTCACCTGATGACCTGCGCCCAGCAACCCCTCGACGATAAAGCGCCCGACAAGACCCGTCCCGCCGGTGACAAGCACATGGCTCATCGCGGCTCGCCTGCCCCCGGCGGAGGCGGCAGGTCGCCCAGTGACGGTATCTCGCCGCCCTCGTGAAATGCACGCCAAAGCTCGATCAGGGTGCTGAGCTGTTCACGCCTGGGATGATCACCCTCCCAGGGCTTTTCATACTGGTAGTGGATCAGGTGAATGGAGTCCCAGTTCCACAGGTCGGGCAGGTTGAACCAGACATATTGCAGCATGTTGTAGAAAACCGGCAGGCCGTGCCAGTGCGGGAAGAATGCCTGAAGGAAGGTCTGGTCGGTGCGCGGCCAGAAGACACCCGGCTGGTCAAGGCGCGCCATCATTGCAGCGAAGGTCTCATGTGACGGGCGCGCGGTGAACACACCGGAATTGAGCCGGTGGAAATCACCCAGCCCCTCATAGACATTCGGCGCGCCGCAGAATTCAGGATAGGAAAACAACTTGTCCATGCTGCGCAGCATGATCGTGTCGGCATCCAGGAAGACGCAGGCCTGGTATTCGACCAGCTGCCACAGCCTCAGCTTGCAGAAATTGGCCAGCGGACTGTGAAAGACGGGTTTTCGCCCCTTTCCGAAGGGCGCTGCCGCATGCAGGGCGCCGCGGGCATGGCGCTCCTGAAATTCCTGCGAGACATCGAGAAGCGGCACGCGCACAAGACGCGGGTTGAAGACGCCGAGCGCCTCCAGCGCCTGCGCGCTCACACCATCACTGTGCATCACCACAAGGTCGGCCTGCGCACCCGTCAGGCGGACCGAGCGCAGCAGTGCCACCGCGCCCGGCAGATAGTCATCATTGGCGAGCAGCGTGACATAGGCATGTGCGCCATGCGCCTCGCGATTGGTCTCAAGCCGCACCATGAACTGCGCCCTTTCGCGTCAGGAAATGGATTTGAGCTGTTTGCCTTCCGGATCGACATTCAGGCGCGGGGCGATGTCGCGCGTCCAGGCCGAGCGCGCCGGGATTCGCGAACGATCGAGCCGGTATTCATAGCGCTTGGCCACCTCGACAACCTCTTCCAGCAGGCCTTCTGCAAGCGTGGTCGGGTTGAGGCCGAGTGCACGGAATTTCTCGTTCTTCACGACGAGGTCATTCTCGGCCGCTTCCTTGCGTGGATTGGGCAGGTAGGCGATTTCAGCCCCGGTCATCTGCGAGATCATTTCGGCAAGGTCGCGCACGCGGTGTGTCTCGGTCATCTGGTTGAAAATCTCGACCCGGTCGCCAGGGTTCGGCGGAGCCTTCAGCGCAAGCTCGATGCAGCGCACCGAGTCCCGGATATGGATGAATGCGCGGGTCTGTCCGCCCGTGCCATGGACCGTAAGCGGGTAGCCGATGGCCGCCTGTATCAGGAAACGGTTGAGCACCGTGCCATAGTCGCCGTCATAGTCGAACCGGTTGATCAGCTGTTCGTGGCGCCGCGTCTGGTCGGTATGCGTGCCCCAGACAATCCCCTGATGCAGGTCGGTGATCCGCAATCCATCATTCCTGGCGTAGAACTGGAACAGGAGCTGATCGAGGCACTTGGTCATGTGGTAAATCGAGCCGGGATTGGCCGGGTAGAGAATTTCCTGCTGGGCCGTCTCGCCTTCCAGCGTCTCCACGCCGACAGGGAGATAGCCCTCCGGAATGGCGGCGCCGACGGAGGAATAGCCATAGACGCCCATAGTTCCGAGATGCACGAGGTGCGCGTCGATCCCGGTCTCGACCATCGCGTTGAGCAGGTTGTGCGTCGCGCCGACATTGTTGTTGACGGTGTAATTCTTGTGGCGGTCCGACAGCATCGAGTAAGGCGCCGCGCGCTGTTCGGCGAAATGGATGATGGCGTCGGGACGGTTGGCTCCCAGCCAATGTTTGAGGACATCATAGTCCTTAGCGATGTCGATCAGGTGGAAATGGATGCGCCGGCCGGTTTCCTGGTGCCAGACACGCGTGCGCTCCTGGATCGAATCCATGGGCGTGAGTGACTGCACGCCAAGCTCGGTATCGATCCAGCGTCGCGACAGATTGTCGATGATATGGATGTCGTGACCGAGTTCTGACAGGTGGAGGCTGGTCGGCCAGCCGACGAAGCCATCTCCTCCGAGGACTGCAATTTTCATGGGTCTGATCCTTTCGCTGGGCTCGCGCGATATCAGGCAGGCGCGCTGCCCGCCAGCTTGACGTCCTTCCTAACGCGCC
>CAYXQV010000355.1:0-2436 GCA_964467505.1 uncultured Hyphomonadaceae bacterium
CGTAATCTTCCGGTTCAGGATATTTCGAGATGTCGAGCGGGGCGCGCTTTTTCGGCTCGGTCCATGGCCGGTCATAATTGGGCGCGTCCTCGGCCAGCGGTGCGACGGGGATATCGCAGACCACCTCACCGAACTGTTTCAAACGCATGCGGCCAGTATCTGTGGTCACGCCGATGACTTCCGCGTCGAGGTCATATTTGTCGAAAATCGCCTTGGCGACGGCTTCCTTGCCGGGATTGAGCACCATTAGCATGCGTTCCTGGCTCTCGCTCAGCATGATCTCATAGGCGGTCATGCCGGTCTCGCGCTGGGGAACCTTGTCGAGGTCCATCTCGATCCCAATGCCGCCCCCGTCTTCACCGCCAGAGGCTGCCATCTCAACGCTGGAGGAGGTCAGCCCCGCTGCGCCCATGTCCTGTATCGCCTGGATGGCGTCGGTGGCCATCAGTTCCAGGCAAGCCTCGATGAGGAGTTTCTCGGTGAACGGGTCGCCGACCTGCACCGTGGGGCGCTTTTCCTCGTCGCCTTCGGAGAATTCCGCACTGGCCATGGTTGCGCCATGGATGCCGTCGCGTCCGGTCCTGGAGCCGACATAGAAGATCGGATTGCCGGGCGTGGCGCCGCGCGCATAGAAAATCCTGTCCTGATCGGCGAGGCCGACCGCCATGGCATTGACGAGGATATTGCCATTATAGCCCGCGTCGAACTGCGTCTCGCCCGCAACGGTCGGTACGCCGACGCAGTTGCCATAGCCGCCGATGCCGGCCACGACGCCGGCCACGAGGCTTCGCGTCTTCGGGTGGGCAGGGTCGCCGAAGCGCAGGGCGTTCACCAGCGCGATGGGCCGCGCGCCCATGGTGAACACATCGCGCAATATGCCGCCGACGCCGGTCGCTGCGCCCTGATAGGGCTCGATATAGGAGGGGTGGTTGTGCGACTCCATCTTGAAGACGACAGCCTGTCCGTCGCCGATATCGACCACGCCGGCATTCTCGCCGGGGCCCTGTATGACGCGCGCGCCGGTCGTTGGGAACTTGGCGAGGTGGCGGCGCGAGGATTTGTAGGAGCAGTGCTCGCTCCACATCACGCTGTAGATGCCAAGCTCGACAAGGTTCGGCGCGCGGCCAAGCCGGGAGGTAAGCCGCGCCCACTCCTCGGAATTGATGCCATGCTCGGCAGCGGAGGCGGCGTCCTGATCGGCGCGCAAAAGGGCGAGAATCGCGGAGGTGTCAGTCATGGGGGCCTGCTTAGTCCGACAAGACGGATATGGCTAGAACAGACAAAAATGACGAAACATCACGATTAATCGTGAAAGCTCGTGATAATTCTGAGCTTATGATCTATCTCCTAGGCTCATCGCGGAACAGGAGTGCAAATTGGACTCAGTTATCCAGCGTGCAGAGGGCATTTTCGACAGGCTCGGCCTTGCGACCGCGAGCATTGAAGCAAGCGGGCGCTATCAGCGTTCGGAGTATATCCGCCCCGGTGTCACTTACTGGAGCACCTCGTCTGACCGCCACAAGACAGATATCTTCGGCGTCCAGTTCACCAGCGACGGGCTGAAACGCCTGGCGCTTGTTGAGCCGCAATTTCAGCAACACGGTTATGATGTGAGGAATCCAGGAACGGATAAGGTGACGTTCTGTAAATCGGTTCCCCGCGGGCCGGGCGGCGCATTGGATGTCGTGGCGTTGAAGAGGATCAAGGCTGAGATTGATGCCATTCTGAATGCGCCGGTCGGCGTTGAAGGCGAGCAAGCGCCAGCCTCTGACTTTCTGTCCTTTATGCAGGCATCGCCACTTGCGGGCGTGGAACTCGACCTGGCGGACCGGCGGTCAGATACGCCCCGTGAGGCATTCTGATGTGGCTTCTCGATACGGTTGCCATCAGTGAACCCACCAAACCGAACCCTTCCACACCGGTCACGGAATGGCTTGCGGCCCGCAGCAACGCGTCACTCTACACCAGCGTCCTGTGTATCGGGGAGATACGCCGCGGCGTGGAACGCCTTGCGCCGGGCGCCAGGCGAACGCGCCTGAGATCGTGGCTGGAAGCCGACCTGCCGGCCTGGTTCGGGCCGCGCGTGCTCGGGATTGACCTTGAGGTGGCTCAGCTCTGGGGGGAGCTTACCGCGAATGCAGAGCGAACCGTGCCGGTGGTGGATGGCCTGATCGCCGCGACAGCCCTGCGCCACCAGCTGACAATCGTGACACGCAATACAAGGGATTTTGAGGCACTCGAAGTGCCGGTCCTCGACCCGTGGGTAACCTGAACAGCCCCGACAAGCCTTCGAACTCGCCTATCCCGTCGCTGCCCCCTTCAGGGACACCCATGGCGTGTCCAGGGCCTAGCCCATCATGTCAACGCAGCGCGGATGCAAACCGGTCGGTTGCATTGCGTCGCCCTTGTCGCTCTATTCACGCATGGCACGAGTGG
>CAYXQV010000356.1:0-2415 GCA_964467505.1 uncultured Hyphomonadaceae bacterium
GCCATGTCGCTTTCGCCCCAATAGCCACTTGCACCGCCGATGCGGATCGTCTTCGCCTCTGCCAGGACCACGCCTCCCTTTCACGGGCATCTGCTCGGCCCGTCATTAGATTGAACGATCACGGGACTTCATCTACGAGTCAAGGTGACGCAAGGGCGGGAAACAACCGGCCGGCACCAACAGTTCAGGGGAGACACAGATGGGCCTGTTTTCAAGACGCAACGCAAAGCCCGGCACGAGCCGCATGGCGACGGAGCAAGGCAAGGCGCCGCCATTGGCCGGCCCGCAAGCGGTTGACTGGATCGCCCATCATGCGCGCGTGACCCCCCGGGCGCTTGCACAACTCGACCTGGCCAGCGCGCGGCGCTTCACCTACCAGGAGATGAATGAGCGGGTTGGCCGGCTCGCCGCGCACCTGCTTTCGCTCGGTGTGGCGCCGGGAGACAGGGTTGGTTTCCTGGCCATGAACTCGACCGACATCATCGAGACGGTCTTTGCGACATGGCGCATCGGTGCGGTCTCGCTTGCGCTGAATTATCGCCTGACCGCAACGGAGCTGGAATTCATCGTCGGCGATGCGGGCCCTAAGGTGCTCATCGTGGACCAGGATTTCTCAGAGCTTGCAGGACAATTGCGCCAGATCACGAACGTCCCCCACTGGCTGGCCACGGATGGATGCGGCGGCGCGACACCCTATGAACAAGCCATCGCGACCGCCGCGCCGATGCTCGAAAAAACCGTCACCCAGCCGCTCACCGACCAGTGCATGCTGATGTATTCATCGGGCACCACCGGGCGGCCAAAGGGTGTGATCATCACCCATGAGATGATGCTTTATTCTGCGGTCCATGCGATGGGCTTTGCCGGGGTCAGCGCTGGCACGGTCAACTTCGCAGTGATGCCGCTCTTTCATATTGGCGGGCTGAACGTGTTTGCCTGTCCTGCGCTCTATGCCGGCGGCTCGGCGATCATCCAGCGCAGTTTCGAGCCGGGCGCCGCGCTCGACGTGTTCAACGACCCGGCGCTGGGCGTGACGCATTTTCTCGGCGTGCCGGCAATCTACAATGCGCTGAAAGTCCATCCGAAGAATGCCGAAACCGATTTTTCTCGCGTCGAATGCGCCCTGGCAGGGGCCGAGGCCGTGCCCGACGCCCTTGTCAACTGGTGGGATGAGCGCGGCCTGAAAGTCCAGGAAGGCTTCGGCATGACCGAAACCGTCGCGTCCAGCTGCATGCTGCCCCGTGCCGATGTGCCAGCCATGGTCGGTTCTGCCGGCAAGGCGCTGATGCATTGCGAAATGAAGATCGTGGACGAGGCGGGACGCGAAGTCGCCCCGGGCGAGACCGGCGAATTGTGGATGCGCGGCCCGGTGATCACGCCAGGCTACTGGAACCGTCCGGACGCCAATGCCGAGAGCTTTGTCGATGGCTGGTTCCGCTCCGGCGACATCGCGAGGATCGATGCGCAGGGCTATGTCTATATCGAGGACCGGCTGAAGGACATGTACATATCCGGCGGCGAGAATGTGTATCCCGCAGAAGTCGAGAATGTGCTCTACGAGCTTGAGGCGATCGCCGAGGTTGCCGTGATCGGCGTGCCCGACAGCCAGTGGGGAGAGGTCGGGTGCGCCGTCATTGCGCTCAAGGAGGGTCATGACATCACGATGGCCGAAATTGCCGCCCATTGCGAGACAAGGCTGGCGAAATTCAAGCGGCCCGCACACATGGCCCGCACCGATGCGCTTCCACGCAATGCCACGGGAAAGGTGCTCAAGTTCGAGCTGCGCCAGAGCGTGCCGGGCGACCTGCAACTGAAATAGAAAGCGACGCGGGAACGCTCTCGCGCATCGTGACCAAGGGTCAAGCGTGCCGGTTTGGCATTCTCAAGTGCCGGGCGATGGCGCTAGCAGGCTTTCTGAAAAACCCATCTTCAGGCTCTCCTCATCTGTTTCAAGTCAGTCCTTCCTATCCCGACCGCCCCGGACCTGATCCGGGGTCTGTCGCGTGCGGGCCGGAAACAGGCAGATCCCGGGTCAGGCCCGGGACAGTCGGATGTCCGGGGGCGTTTCAGAAACAGTCCCGTTGCGTTTTTCAGCAGGCTGCTAGACTATCGTCTGGACACAATACAAACAAAACAAGGAAGGAATCACATGGAGATCTCGGGCAAGGGAGTCGTCGTCACAGGTGCCGCCAGCGGCATCGGCAAGGCCATGGCCGAGAGATTTGCAGCAGAGGGCGCGGCCTTCGTCATCTGCGCCGATATCGACGAGAATGGCGCAAAAGCCGTTGCCGACGCCATCGGGCAGCCGGCCCGTCGCTGCGATGTCAGCCAGGAGAGCGAGATCAGCGCGCTGATCGAAGCGGTCGAGGACGAACACGGTCCCATCGACCTGTTTTGCTCGAATGCCGGCATCGG
>CAYXQV010000357.1:0-2413 GCA_964467505.1 uncultured Hyphomonadaceae bacterium
CGCCAGCACGAGAAGGGCCGGCTGACGGTCCGCGAACGCATCGACGCACTGGTAGATACTGGCAGCTTCGACGAGGTCGGACGCGGCGCCGGCACGGCCACACGCGGCGAAAATGGCGAGCTTGTCGACTTCTCGCCGGCAAATTTCGTGCTCGGCTTTGCCAGGGTCAACGGGCGGCGTGTCGTCGTCGGCGGTGAGGATTTCACACTGAAAGGCGGCTCGCCATCGCCGGCGGGACTGCGCAAATCGGTCTACACCGAAGACCTTGCCATACAGCACCGCGTCCCGCTCATCCGCCTGCATGAGGGCGCGGGCGGCAGTGTCGGCGGGTCTGGCGGCGGGCCGAGCCTGCCCGGACCGGTCTTTGCACCCTCACGCTTTCGCTCGGTTGCCCAGGCCATGGCCACACTGCCGGTTGCCACCGCAGCGATGGGCGCGGTTGCCGGCCTGCCGGCTGCACGGCTTGTCGCCTCGCATTTCTCGGTGATGTCAAAGGCCACCGCGCAGGTGCTGGTCGCCGGCCCGGCCGTGGTCGAGCGGGCCATGGGCGAAAAGCTGACCAAGGATGAGCTCGGCGGCGCGCAGGTGCACACCAGGAACGGCACGGTCGACAATGGCGCGCAGGACGAACGCGAAGCGCTCGTGCAGATCCGGCAGTTCCTGTCCTACCTGCCGCAGAATGTCTGGGACCTGCCGCCGGTTTCCGCCTGCGATGACCCCGCCGAGCGCGCCGAGGAAGCCCTGCTCTCGATCGTGCCGCGTGAGCGCCGACGTGCCTATGACATGCGTGCCATCATCGCAGCTGTCTTCGACCTTGAGAGCTTTTTCGAGATCGGCAGGGGCTATGGCCGCAGCCAGATCACCGGGCTGGCACGCCTGAACGGTCAGCCGGTCGGTGTCTGGGCCAACGACTGCCGCCAGCTGGCCGGATCAATGACGGCGCAAGGCGCACAGAAGGCGCAGCGTTTCATCGAACTGTGCGAGACCTTCCACCTGCCGATTGTCACCCTGGTCGATGAGCCGGGCTTCATGATCGGGTCGAAGTCAGAGCAGGAAGCCACGATTCGGCATGGCGCGCGCACCGTGCTGACCGCCGCGCTGACCAATGTGCCCTGGGCCGCGATCATGGTGCGCAAGAGCTTCGGCGTTGCGCAGGCGGCCCATTATGGCCCCGAGGCCTATGTGCTGGCCTGGCCATCGGCAGAAAGCGGGCCGCTGCCGGTCGAGGGCGGCGTTGCGATCGCCTTTCGCCGGGAGATCGAAGCTGCGTCTGACCCCGAAGCGCGCCGGCGCGAACTGGAGGAAGAACTGGCCGCGCGCCAGTCGCCCTTTCCGCGCGCTGAAGCGCTGTCGGTGCATGAACTGATTGATCCGCGCGAAACGCGGGCGATGGTGTGCCGCTGGATCGACCGGGTGCAGCCCCTGCTGGAGCCGCTGCGTGGGCCGACGGGATTTCCGGTGCGGCCCTGAGCAAGGAGGCAGAAATGACACACAGGATCGAACTGGAATCGGGCGGCACGGTCTGGAAAGTCCTCGTGCGCGAGGGCGACAGTGTCGAGGCTGGCCAGGAACTGTTCATCATGGAAGTGATGAAGATGGAAGTGCCCTATACGGCGCCGGTGGCCGGCAAGCTCACGGCGCTGCACATCGCCGAGGGCGATGTGGTCGAAGAGGGGCTGGTCGCGGCGCAGATCGAGTGATCGTGAGACGACCGCCGGGTTGAAGTCAGGGCCAAACCGTTTAGGCTTGCGGCCATGACGGAGACTTTATTCAGGGGCGAGCCCACGCGTTGGAACGCGCTCGTCGATGAAATGGTGGCATTCCGGCGGGAGTTGCATCGCAATCCCGAACTCTCCTGGCAGGAAACCGAAACTGCAGGCCGGATCCGGAATGGACTGGACCGGCTGTCAATCGCATGGCGCGCCTGCGCCGATACGGGAACTGTTGCGACACTCGCGCCCAGGGCAAGCGGGCGCCATATCGCTCTGCGCGGTGACATTGACGCCCTGCCGATACACGAAGACAGCGGGCGCGAATGGGCCTCAGGCCATGCCGGCTGCATGCATGCCTGCGGTCATGACGGCCATGCCGCAACGCTTCTTGCCGCCGCTGCCTGGCTCAAACGCCATGAAGGCGAGCTGCCCGGGCCGGTGACCCTGCTCTTCCAGCCCGCCGAGGAAGGCGGACACGGCGCGCGCCGCATGATCGCAGATGGCGCGCTGGACGGGGTCGAGGCAGTGTTCGGCTGGCACAACTGGCCGGCCATTCCCTTCGGACAGGCAGTCTGCCCCGACGGCGCCGTCATGGCCGGCAATGGCACGTTCCGCATCACGGTGAAAGGCGCTGGCGGGCATGCCAGCCAGCCGGAAAAGACGCGCGACCCCGTGCTTGCCGCCGCTGCCATTACCGTGGC
>CAYXQV010000358.1:0-2396 GCA_964467505.1 uncultured Hyphomonadaceae bacterium
TTTCGCGTCGGGAGAGAAGAATATCGCAGCCATCTGCGGTTTGTCATAACCTCGCAGAGCTGCTGGGGCAGTGCCGCCCGGACATGATCCGGGCTTTCTGAAATTCAGTGCAATCGTGGTCACGATTGGCCTTTGGCTTGCACCCGACCATGCCAGAAGACGGGCCGATGGTGTGATCAACGAACAGATGACAAGGAAAGTTTCGCAAAATGGCACTGATTACGGGCGATGCCGATGACAATGTCCTTGATGGCACGGTTGACGACGACATTGTCGAGGGGCTTGGCGGTTCCGACACGATCAATGCAGATGCAGGCGATGATGTCGTCGAAGGCGGCGCTGGCGGCGACACGATGGATGGCGGCGCCGATTTCGACACGCTGAGTTATGAATCGTCACTGGCGGCAGTGCTTGTCGACCTCGGTCTTTCGACGGCCTCGGGCGGCGATGCCGAAGGCGATGTGTTCTCGAATTTCGAGGCCCTCAGGGGCTCGGCATTTGCTGACACGCTGTTTGGCAGCGCTGCCAGCGGCGAGATCATTCATGGCGGAGACGGCGCCGACTTCATCTCTGGCAATGGGGGCAGCGACCGCCTGTTCGGCGAGGCGGGCGACGACGTCTTTCTGGTCAGCGACCAGTCGGCAGCGAGCACGGGCGCAATCTATGACGGCGGCACGGGCATTGACAATCTGCAGCTCGATGGCGCCGGCGATACTGTCTTCGATTTGCGCGATGATACACTCACCAGTGTCGAACAGCTCAAATTCGTCAGTTCATCGGGCGGCGGCAGTGAACTGATCCTCGATGCGAGCCAGTTCATGCCCATGATCGAGCAGGTCAGGGACGCCACACTTGCAGGCAACTCCGCCCGGCTCACGCTGCACATGGGAACGCTGAGCGCGCTCGACCTGTCGGCCGTGGAGTTTCTCGACTTCGACGACCCGCTTGATGTCATCACCGTGACCGGCGATGGCGATGTCGAGACAATTACCGCCAGCAGCGCGAGCGACCAGGTCGAGGGCGCCGGGGGTGGCGACACGCTTGATGGCATGGGCGGGTTCGACATCCTTTCCTATGCGGGCTCGGCGAGCGGCGTCTCGGTGGACCTGGCCAGTTCGACGGCGTCCGGAGGTGATGCCGCTGGCGACATTTTTGCCAATTTTGAGGGTTTGAGGGGCTCAGCGCTCGCCGATACGCTGACAGGTGATGGTGGTGACAACCTGATCGAAGGCGGCGCCGGCGCAGACATCCTGACCGGCGGGGACGGTTTTGACACTTTGAGTTATCGCAATGCCGGCGCGGGCGTGAGCGTGGATTTCGGCTCGGGAACCGGCACGCTCGGTGATGCAGCAGGCGACATCTATTCCGGGTTCGAGGCGCTTGAAGGCTCGGCATTTGACGACATGCTGACCGGAAGCAGCGGCGATGACAGGCTTGAAGGGCTTGCCGGGGCCGATACGATCGACGGCGGGGCGGGTTTCGACACCGTATCCTACAGGGCCTCATCCGGCGCGGTGACGATTGACCTGACAGCGGGAACAGCCGCAGGCGGGCATGCCGAGGGCGACAGTCTCTCGAATATCGAACGCATTATCGGCTCGCAACAAGACGACACGATCACTGGCAGCGCAGGCGATGACGTGATTCTGGGCGGCGCGGGGGGCGATATGCTCGACGGCGGGGCAGGCTATGACACGCTTTCCTATAGCGAGGCGATATCGTCGATCAGTGTCAGCCTGGAAACCGGCATTGGCCTGCTTGGTGAAGCCAATCTTGACGTCATTTCCGGTTTTGAGGCGGTGCAGGGATCAAACTTCAATGACACGATTTTCGGCAGCCTGGCATCGGGTGAAACATTGCACGGCGGTCTCGGATCTGACTTTATTTCCAGCGGGGGCGGCACTGACCACCTGTTCGGTGGTGATGGTGACGACATCTTCTTCCTGCCACTGGGATCGGCGCTCACCACCGGGGCGACCTATGATGGCGGAGACGGCATCGACATCTTCCATCTCGACAGCGATGGTACGGGTGTTTTCGATCTTCGCGATGATATGGTAACAAGCGTGGAACGCCTGAAATTCGTCAGTTTCAGCGGGGGTGGATCGAAAGTCATTCTGGATGCTTCACAGCTGGTTTCGGATTTCGACCGGGTGCGCGATGGCACGACCAGCGGCTTTGAAGTGCAGGTTGAGTTGCACATGGGCGCGCTGACCGAGATCGACCTGTCGGGATTTGACTTCCGCGATTTCACCGATTTCGGCGACCGCGTGATCATTATCGGAGATGACGACGCAGAAACGATCACTGGCAGTGCGGTCAATGACACGCTTCGCGGCGCAGGTGGGGCCGACACGCTGATCGGCGGTGCGGGCAGTGACACGGCGGATTATTCG
>CAYXQV010000359.1:0-2391 GCA_964467505.1 uncultured Hyphomonadaceae bacterium
TCGCAACGCAGAGATCGGGCCGAAGGCGCGTGCATCACGACCGAGGGGGTATTGGATAGGCTCTATTGATATCTGTATAAATAATGCAATAGTCAATGCAAAAAAGGGGGAAGACCGGATCGATGGATGCAGCTCCGTAGGCGACTTTGCGATCGTTGAATTCGGCGAAGGGCTGCAGTGGTTTGACCCTTGAGCGTTTGCAGATCATCGGGCCGGCCGTTGGCGAGCGGTTGCTTCGCGAGTGCCCAGACTCCTTCGTCCGGATTCAGCTCCGGTGCGTATGGAGGTAGGTACACCAGGTGAAGTCGCGGAAAGCGAGCACAGATCTCGCGAATTCGGTCGCCCTTGTGAATGCTCGCGTTGTCCCAGATGAGAATCACGTGACCACGAAGGTGGCGAAGGAGATGAGTGAGAAAATCGCAGACTTCGCCGTGACGGATGTTCTTGGCATGGATTTGGAAATACAGGCCCACGCGCCGTCGTTTCGGCGAGATGCTGATTCCCGAGATGACGGAGAGGCGATCATGCCGGTAGCGGTGGTGAACGATCGGCGTCTGACCCCGCGGCGCCCAGGTCTTGCGGAAAGTGGGAATCAACAGGAAGCCCGACTCGTCGGCGAAGACTATGTGGGAACCCAGCCGCGCGGCTTTTTTTTTACTCTCGGCCAGTCCTGATCCTTCCAACGCTTCACCCGCTCCTCGTCGCGCTCGAGGGCTCGTCGATCCGGCTTCTGGTGGCTCCAACCCAGCTCTCGCATGAGGCGACCGATGTGGTCTCGGTGATACCGCACGCCGAACTCGCGACGGATCACGCGGGCGATGCGATCGCACGTCCACAGATCTGTCGTGTGACCGTGCGCGATCGGACCTTTGAGAAGCAAGCGAATCAGCTTTCGCTTGTCAGCCGGGGTGAGCTTGGGCGGCCGCCCTGGAGAAGTCCCGACTTCGAACGCCTTCTCTCCCTTGCGCGCGCGCGCATCGCGCCACCGCATCACCGAACTGGCCTGGCATCCGATGCGCCGAGCCACTTCGTTCAGCGACTCGCCCTCATCCAGCAACAGCAGCGCACGTCGTCGGCGCGCCGCCAACACCTCTCCCGATCCCTTGGGTCGCATGAAACACCCCCCAAGGTATTGTTGCATTAATTATGCAGATATCAATATATCGCTTGCCAGGACTTGTGGGCCAAGGAATCGGCAGCAAGATGCTGGCCCATGTTCATGCTGTGCTCCACAAACCGATTCGCTTATACACGTTCCAGCAGAATGAAGGCGCCAGACGCTTCTATGAGCGCCATGGATACAAGACGATTGAGTTCACGGATGGTCAAGGCAACGAGGAAAACTGTCCGGATGTCCTCTATGAGCTGCAAGCACCTTTAGCTGATGCCTAACCTGCGCATGCAGCGGACCTGCGAAAGCGTCACGTTTCTTGGTGACGCAAGAAACGCGCCCCTTCCGCACGCCGCTGATGCGCGACGTTGAGCGGCGTGATCGGAGGAGTTTACAAATGATCCGAGGAAGCTGCCTGTGCGGTGGCGTCCGCTTCGAGTATTCGCGTGCGGTGAGCCAAGTCGGCATGTGCCACTGCTCGCTTTGTCGAAAGGTCTCCGGGGTTGCCTCAAACGCTGTCATCGTCGTCCCGGAAACGGACTTCAAGTGGATCTCTGGCGAGGATCTCCGGCGTGTCTTCGCGAAGCCAAGCGGGTGGCAGACCACGTTTTGCGGGAAGTGCGGTTCTCCGCTTCCCATGGCCCATCGCGGAGCGGCGGCCTTCTGGGTTCCGGCGGGGCTCCTTGACGACGATCCGGGTCTCAGGAGCGGAGGCCATATCTTCGTTGGCTCACGGGCACCCTGGGACGAGATCGCTGGCAGTGCTCCTCAGTTCGAAGAGGGCGTGACCTCGGCGAATGTAAATCGGTCCTAGCGCGTTGCTGGCGAGCACGCCGCCCAACACCTATCAGGCCCCCGATTGTCAATAGGCAATGACGTCCCTTGACGCCTGCTGTCCTGGGCAGCGTTTGCCGCGAGCGCGTCGCTCCTCGACTGGCTCCGACTTCGGAGCTCGACTTCTGACTCCAGGCTTTCTCGAGCCTGCACGAAACACCTATCGGGACGCTGGCTCGGAGTCGCTTCGCCTCCGCCCGACGACCACACCGCCGACGCCGCCCGTCTCGGCGCCCCCGACGTCCGCCTCGGCCCCCAGCTCCGGGATCGCGAGCCGCCGGCGCTGCAGGCCGTCTCCAGTCGACCCCTGGCCGAGCACTAGCCCCGGCGGAGGCACCCGCCCGGTTGGCGACCGCCCACCCCTATTGCGCGAGCACGACGGAAGACCCGACTGGCTCCGCTATACTGACATAGCGCCGCGGCGGGTTGGACAGCAGACGCATCCG
>CAYXQV010000360.1:0-2384 GCA_964467505.1 uncultured Hyphomonadaceae bacterium
AGAGCAATAATAGCGTGGCCAAAACCCTTCTGACGAGAGAGCCTCGCCCCATGCAAACGCGTGAATATTACCGCTTCAAAAGTAACCTTCCCTTTTTTGCGCTTCGAGTGATCCTTCATCGCTGACCCGTCCGCTGCGCTCGGATTGCCGTGACATCAGTGTTTCGCGGACAACCGCTTCAAGCGTGCTGGCATCTGACGGGTCCGCGGCGGTGACGGGCCAGCATCCGAGTGAACGGAACCGCACACGCTCCAGACCGGGTTCAGGAAAGCCAAGTGATTGTGCTCGCTCGGCATCGTCGACAACGATCCGGCTGGCGCCGCGATGAATAACCGGCCGTTCGGCGGCCAGATACAGCGGACACAGTACGATCTGGCGATAGAGAATGTAGGCCCATAGATCGAACTCGGTCCAGTTCGAGATCGGATAGGCGCGTAGCGTCTGCCCGGGCGAATGGCGCCAGTTATAAAGCGACCAGAGCTCGGGGCGCTGGGACTTGGGATCCCAGACGTGTTGCGCGCCGCGGACCGAAACGATCCGTTCCTTGGCGCGGGTGGCTTCTTCATCGCGCCGCGCGCCGCCGAAAATGACATCATATTCACCCGCGTCCAGCGCCTGTTTCAGGGCGTCGGTTCGCATCATCGTTGTATAGACCGATCCGTGTTGGATTGGGTTAAGCTCCTGGAGTCGGCCCTCTTCGTTGTGGTGAATGACCAGTTCAAAACCATTTTCGGCTGCAAACCGGGTGCGGAAATCGAGCACCTGCCGGAACTCCCAGGTCGAATCGACATGCAGAAGCGGCAGGGGCGGCTTGGCCGGGTAGAATGCGCGCAAAGCGAGGTGCGCAAGGACGGTGGAATCCTTGCCGCCCGAGAACAGCAACACCGGGCGCTCTGCCTCTGCGATACCGTCTCTCAGGATATGGATGGCTTCGCTTTCGAGCCTTTGCAGGTAATCAGGCAAGGTCATGCGGCAATTGTCTCCCGTGTTTTCAGCGGCGCAGCGACCGCCTCCCAGTCCAGATCCTTGCGATAGCGCCAGGCCAGTGTGCCTGCCTCGTCCATCGCAAACAGGTGAAGCCAGCCATTCTCGAACAGTGCGCGAACCTCGGGATGGTTTTTCAGCACGCCGCTTATCGCCTCGCATGGGGCTTCCACACATACGCTGAGGCGCAGCGGCGCGTGCACCAGCTGCTCGCCATCGCTGACCGATTGCCAGGGCAGGCCGACGCGCAGGGGCCCGCCATTGCCTTCGAGCACGCCAATACCGCCCACCACATTGTGCAACAGCTTGTTGCCCGCCCCGAAGCTTTGCGGTGCCACGGCCGAACCGTAATATTGCAGGCTGATCCAGCTTGCCACGACGACCGGCGCGGTCAGGATAAGTTCGAGCACCTTGAAACCGTCATCACCGCGCCAGTCATAATTATGCAGGAAGGCGCGCCCGGAAAGGCCCTTGCCAGCGGTTCGTGCACGCGGCGCGGCGATGAAGGCGCTGCACCCGGCAAGGCCCCATTCCGGTCGGATTTCCGACCAGTCACGGCTCCGCCTGCGAATAGCGCTTTCCTTGCGGGCATTCGGCAGGCGGCCGACCCGTTCAGCGCGCGCACGCTTTCCGGCAGTGCCCAGCCAGCCGCGCAGCCTGTCGATCTCCGGACAAAGCTGAGCCGCGTCAATATCATCGATGTAAAGCGCAACGGCGTCAGTTGTGGTGTCGTGCAGGCCGGCGAGGAACACCGTGTCCGGCGGGATTGTGATCCCCCGGCTGGCAAGGCCTTCGCGGACGTCATCACAATTGAGCAGACCGGCCAGCAGGCGCGCATTGACTTCGCCGGAATAACCCCCGCAGGCGCCGCAATGCAGCGCGCTTTCGTGGGGATTGTTGACGACATTTGCGCCGTGTCCCGCGATCAGGACGATCTTCGCGAAATCCTGCGTCAGCGACATGGCGCGCAGGATGGTTTCGCCGGCATCGATCCGCGCCTCCAGCGTCAGCGTGGGTTCCAGACGCGGTGCCGGATCGCTGCCTGCCTTGTTCGCATGCAGCCCCAGCCCGTCACTCAGCAGTTTGACCAGATAGAACGGGCCCGCCGACTCCACGAATGCAAAGGACGAGACCGCCGCCAGCTTGAAGCGGCCCCAGGCCCGCACCGCGCGGGCGCGATAACGGCTGTCAAGGTCGGCCTGTTTGTCGGCATCCGTGCCGCTGACCGAGTGAACACCGGGATTGAGCAACACGGGCAACCGGTTTTCCACCGTGTCGGAGGCAAAGCTCCTGTGCGCGGTCGCCAGTCCGAAAAAGCCGGCAAACCCTATGGTTTCTATCGACGGGTCCACACTCTCCAGCGCGCGGCGGTAGACTTCAGAACGCACGTCGATGCAGAA
>CAYXQV010000361.1:0-2377 GCA_964467505.1 uncultured Hyphomonadaceae bacterium
CTCGGCGCGCCCCTTGCCTTCAAGGGGATCGCCGAGGGCGTGGAGAATTCGAACTATTTCCTGGAGACCGAAGCGGGAAAGTTCATACTCACGCTTTTCGAAAAACGCGTGGCGCCGCGTGATCTTCCCTATTTCATCGACCTGAAACGCCATCTTGCAGGCCGGGGTTTTCCTTGCCCACGACCCATTCCCGACCGCGACGGCGAGACCCTGGGCACGCTTTGTGGCCGGCCTGCGGTGATTGTCAGCTTCCTTGAGGGGCTCAGCCCTCACCGGCCATGTGCTGTCCAGTGCCGCCAGATGGGCGCAGGGCTGGCGCGCATGCACGCCGCGCTGGCTGACTTTTCGGGCGAGCGCAAGAACACGATGGGACCAGCGGCCTGGCCGGGTCTGTGGAAGGGTCGCGAGGCAGGCGCTGACAGCCTCCAGCCCGGGCTGGCCGATGAAATCGCCGGCGACCTTTCCGCGGTGGCTGCAGCAAGAGAGATTTCCACGCAGCTGCCGCGCGGAACCATCCATGCTGACCTCTTCCCTGATAATGCCTTCTTTGTCGGCGAGCGGTTTTCCGGCGTGATCGATTTCTATTTCGCCTGCACCGACGCGCTCGCCTATGACATTGCGGTTTGCCTGAATGCCTGGGCCTTTCAGGACGACGCCGGCGCCCATGCGCTGCAATACAATTTCACGAAGGGCGCCGCCTTTCTTGCCGGCTATGAAAGCGAAAGACCGCTTGAGCCTGCCGAGCGCGACGCGCTGCCGGTGCTGGCGCGTGGTGCGGCATTGCGGTTTTTCCTGACCCGGCTCGTCGACTGGGCCGATACGCCGGTTGACGCCCTTGTAAGGCCCAAGAATCCTCTCGACTATGCCCAGAGGCTGCGCTTTCATCGCCACGCCGCTGGCGCCGGGGATTATGGCGCCTGACGATGCCTGCAAGGAAGGTGAAGCTCGCATGAGTGACGACGCCGCGCCCGGGCGGGACTATGCACAGGCAAGTGGAAACCGCGTCCGGCGCGTCTGGCTGGCGATCATCATTTGCGGTTTTGCAGCCTGCGTGCTGGTCACGCTGGTCGGCATTGTCTGGCTGTTCGGGCTCAACCTGGTGGGCGGTGCGATATTTGGACAGAGTTTGAATTCCGGGCCGATTCCGGGCCCGCAGGACAGCTTCTTCCAAGGCCTTTCGATCGCGGGAATGGCCGCCAGCTTCAACTGGATATTCGGCTATCTCACCGTCCCGGCCGCCATGCTGGCGCTCGGCGTGACGATTGGCCGGTTTCCCAGGCGCGGGATAATCGAGCCGCCGGCCTATCTGCTCTGGGGCGCAATATCCGGGGCGATACTGGTTGCCGCCCCATCCGTGTTTGGCGCATTCTTCGTGTCCAGCTCGTCTGACGCGGTCCGTCCGGAGCCGGTTTTCGGTGCACTGCTGGGCGGGCTGTGTATCGGGGCGCTTGCCGGGGTTGCCTGCGCCGGGCTTTTCCTGCTGATCGTGAAGCCGAAGTCGCAGATCGGCGCGGTGGATGCCAGCGTGTTCTGACGCGCGTGCATGATTGATCTTCGGGCCAAACGGCGCCAGTCCGTACGGTCAGCGCCGAGAGGGGAAGCCGCCATGTCGCAACTGATCGAAATCTGGACCGATGGCGCCTGTTCGGGCAATCCGGGCCCCGGCGGCTGGGGCGCCCTGCTGGTCTGCGGTGAGCACAGGCGCGAACTGTCAGGCGGCGAGGCGGCGACGACGAACAACCGCATGGAAATGCGCGCAGCCATCGAGGCACTCAACGCCCTGTCGCGCCCGTCCACGGTCCGCCTGCACACAGACAGCCAATACCTGAAGGACGGGCTGACCAAGTGGATCCATGGCTGGAAACGCAATGGCTGGAAGACCGCTGCGAAGAAGCCGGTCAAGAACCAGGATCTCTGGCAAGCCCTCGATGCGGCATGTTCCCGCCACGAGATCGAATGGGTCTGGGTGAAAGGCCATGCCGGCGATCCGGGAAACGAGCGCGCCGACGCCCTCGCCCGGCTCGGTATCCCGCAACAGGATTGATCGCACGCGCCCGGCGTGCGCGAGGATGGACGTGGGGATATCTCGCAGCTACGATCCCCCCAATGAACGCGGCCTGACAGATCGCGCATGGGAGGAAACGAGATGGGCTTTTCAGACTATTCAGATCATGACGCGACCGCACTCGCCGGGCTGGTGCGCGATGGCGAGGTCACGCCGACAGAGCTGCTTGAGGCGGCGATTGAGCGGGCCGGCCGGCATAACAACAAGCTCAATGGCATGGTTTATGAGGCCTTTGACGAGGCCCGCGCGGTTGCGAGCGGCGAGTTGCCCGACGGTCCGTTTCGCGGCGTGCCGTTCCTGATCAAGGACATT
>CAYXQV010000362.1:0-2368 GCA_964467505.1 uncultured Hyphomonadaceae bacterium
ACCGTCTGGGCCGGCCTTGCCAGTGCCTGCCAGTCGAGATCGGGCACGCCGCCGGCCTGCGCATGGCCGGTCACGAAGGTCAGCGCCTGTGCATGGTCACGATGGGTCAGCGGCAGGCCCGCAGACGCAGCACAGCCCAGCGCGGAGGAAATTCCGGGCACGACATAAGCGTCCACACCCGCTGCCTGCAGCGCTTCCAGCTCCTCACCGCCGCGTCCGAAAATGAACGGATCGCCGCCCTTCAGGCGCACCACGCGCTTTCCCTCATTTGCCGCCGCGATCATCAGCTCATGGATCTGAGGCTGCGGCACGGAATGCTCGCCCTTCGACTTGCCAACGCTGACGCGCTCGGCATCGCGGCGCACAAGCGCCATGATCTCAGCCGAAACCAGCCGGTCATGAAAGACGATATCGGCATCCTGGATCAGGCGAAACGCCTTGAGTGTCAGAAGTTCGGGATCACCCGGCCCGGCGCCGACAATATGCACCACGCCATCGCCGTCACCCCCGCGCGCAAGCTGTTCGCGCATGGCGGCTTCCGCACCGGCAAGATCACCGGCATAGGCACGCTCCGCGGCCGGGCCGCTGAGGGCACGTTGCCAGAACCGCCGACGCGCACGCCCATCCCTGAGCTGAGCCTTGACGTCCGCGCGCAAACCTCGCGCCAGTGCTGCCAGCTCCCCGATCCGCGCCGGCAGCAAAGCTTCCAGCCGTGCGCGCACGAGTTTCGCCAGAACCGGCGCAGCGCCACCTGAGCCGATCGCCGCAACGATTTCGCCGCGGTCGAGTATCGAGGGCACCGTGAAATCGCAGGCCTCCGGGCGGTCCACGGCATTGACCGGGACGCCATGCCGGCGCGCCAGTTTGATCGCTGCGGCGGCCTGATCATCATCCTCAAGCGCCACAATGGCAAACCGGGCACCTTCGAGAACGCCTGCCGCCGCCTCCGGTCGCACATGCGAAAAGCGCCCGGCAAATTCGGCCTGCATCGGCGCGGAAATCTCATGATCGACCACGGCAATCTGCGCGGGCGTGCTGGCCAGCAGCCGCAATTTGCGCAATGCCTCCTCGCCACTGCCAAACAGGACAGCGCGCGCATCATCCATCTGGAAGAAGGCTGGAAATTGGCGCATGAGGTCTCCGGATCACGGGAATTTCTGATGCTGCCAAAATGGCGCTTGACGCAGATGCAACAACCGGCGACCCCTAAGACGAGTATTGAGAAAAACTATCACACATGACCGAGTCCCCCGATCGCTTTCCCCCGCTGAACGCCCTGCGCGCATTCGAGGCCGCCGCGCGACGCCTGTCATTCACCAAGGCGGCAGAGGAGCTCAATGTCACGCCCGGTGCGATCTCCCAGCAGATCCGCCAGCTTGAAGATTTTGCCGGCACCCCGCTGTTCAAGCGAACCGGGCGCTCGGTACTGCTCACCGATGCGGCGCAGGCCTGCCTGCCCATGGTACACGAAGCCTTCGAAAAGATCTCCGAAGCCGGCCGCCAGATGCGCCAGCCGGCACGTCGCGGACGGGTCATGGTCGCGTGCGCGCCGTCCTTTGCGGCCAAGTGGCTGGCCCCGAAACTCGACAATTTCCACCAGTCCCATCCGGGAATCGAGGCCTGGCTTTCGGCCGACATGCAACTGACCGATTTCAACAGTGCCGACGCCGATATCGCGATCCGCTACGGCACCGGGGATTATGAGGGGTTGAAATCGGAAAAACTGCTCGAGGAAACCGTCCTGCCGGTGTGCTCGCCGCAATTGCTTCATGGCACCGATGCAATTCGCAAGCCGGCTGATCTCGGCGCGCACACGCTCATTCATGACGAAAGCCCGGAGAACGACCCGTCCTGTCCCGACTGGTCAAGCTGGCTGGCGGCCCGCAACATCACCGGGGTGGATGCCACCCGCGGGCCGCGCTTCAACCAGGCTGTCCTGGTGATCGAGGCTGCCACGAACGGACGCGGCGTGGCGCTGGCCAAGCGCGCCATCGCGCAGGCCGAGCTCGATGCCGGCCGGCTTGTCGCGCCATTTGCCGACGGATCGACAGCAATCGACTTTTCCTACTGGGTCGTGTGGCCTCGCGGACGCCACCTGTCACCCGACGTGCGCGCCTTCATGGCCTGGGTCAAGAACGAAGCCGCACGCAGCGAAGTGGTGGGTGTCTAAAGACTTCAGGTGTCAGGCGTCAGGCGGGTCGGTGACGTCATCGATTGGTATCGAATAGTGCCGGTTGCAGAACTCGCAATTCACCGAAAGACTGCCATCGGCCTCGACAAGTTCGCGCAACCCGTCATCCGACAAACCCTTCAAGGTGTCACGCAGGCGCTGTTCATTGCAGCTGCAGGCATCGGCAAGCGGGCGTTT
>CAYXQV010000363.1:0-2364 GCA_964467505.1 uncultured Hyphomonadaceae bacterium
GGGAAATCAGGCGGCTTCGGGCGTATCGAGTTGGACGCTGTCAGTGTTGAGGTCGAAACGACCCGTGGTGCGCCAGTCCTCATTATCGATCTTGATGCGAATGGCGTCCCGGACCTGTTCGAGCATGCCCCGGCTGTCGTCGACGAGGTCGATCTGCCGCGCGTCCGAGGTGCCAATGCGCAGGCGGAAAAAGTCTTGCTCGATGCGAAGTTTCAGCGACAGGCTGATGGCAAACCCGCACAAGACGACCAGGAGTAACGCGGCAAGCAGGAATACCAGGCCGGCCGCGCTCAAAAGGCCGCCACCGGCAAAGCCCATGGCCGCGAGTGCCAGAATAGCGGCAAGGAAACAGGCCGCGATATATACAAGGCGGAAACCAAGCCGTTGGCGGTTGGCCGGCGTGTCCCAAGGGCGAAAACGCTCCTTTTCGATCGCCATGGTCGCGATATTGCCGAGCGTGACAGTCTCATCACCAAGCTGGAGACTGTGTTGATACAACTCCCCGGTCCGTGCACCGGCCTGGTCGAGTTTCAGCCGTTCCATGGCGCCCGCCCCTTTTCTGTATCTTCCCTGATTGTTGCTGGGAATAATACGATCAGCTTGTGTCGGGAATATGATCGCGCCTGGCCTGCTGGCGCAACCCTTCGTTCGCAAATGCGCCCGGCTTGCTCTGATGTCGCCTTAAAACGGTATCTCGTCGTCGAGATCCGGGCGGGAAAAATCTTCCGCAGGGCCTTCGACCTGACGCGGGCCGCCGCCGCCTGTCTGGTCATAGCCTGCTCCGCCACCTGCGCCTGCGCCACCCGAGGCGCCATCAAGCATGGTGAGGCTGGAATTGAAACCGCGCAGGACGATTTCGGTCGTGTACTTATCCTGGCCGGACTGGTCCTGCCATTTGCGGGTTTCCAGCTGTCCCTCAATATACACCTTCGATCCCTTGCGCAGATAGCTTTGTGCCACCCGCACCAAACCTTCTGAAAAGATCGACACGCGATGCCACTCGGTCTTTTCGCGTTTCTCACCGGTATTGCGGTCTTTCCAGTTTTCCGATGTCGCCACGGGAAAACTGCAGACTTGTCCACCATTCTGGAACTGGCGCACCTCCGGGTCGCGGCCGAGATTGCCCACCAGAATGACCTTGTTTACCGATCCCGCCATGTCCTTCTCCGATACGTTCGGGCTGATTCTTCCAACCAGCATAAACCTTGCGACCAAGCCTGTCTTGATCCAATCGCACGTTCTTGTTTAGTTCCAGGCCGGGGCCTTGTCAAGCACGGGTATCGGTTGTCTTGCGGGGGCCGGCGAGGGTTGCGCGCGCCATGCGGCCCCACTCGACGAAGGGGAAGGCAAGGAGAGCGAGGAAATTGTCACCGGGGCTACCGGGAAATCCCATGGGCTCGCGGCAGGGGCCGGGGCAATACCAGGTGCCGAAGAGCCGGTCCCAGAGCGGCATGATGAAGGCGAGGTTCTTGCCGTAGGCGCCAGGATGGTCGGCATGGTGCCAGCGGTGGAAGCGTGGAGAGGCGACCAGCCAGCCCAGCCGGCCATGCGTCCAGTCAATATCCATATGAACATATTGCTGGTGCAGCGCCTTGGCCATTGCAATCGCGAGGATTGCGCCCGGATCGGCGCCAAGCCAGCTGGCGGCAAACACGTAAACGGTCTGTGCAAAGACATGTTCAAGGAGATGGCCGCGATACCAGGACAGGTAGTGAAGGCGGGTATCGGAATGATGCACGGCGTGGATCGGCCAGAACAGCGGCAGGTGGCGCAGGCGATGGCTCCAATAATCGATAAAGTCGACCAGGACCACGGCAATCAGCGCCGGCACGATCGCCGGCAGGCCGGCCCAAGCGCTCGCGGGAACCGTCGGCACCGGAAGCATTCCGTAGGCCGTTTGCGACCACCCGATCATGACGAGGGCCAGCGGGGCTGCAACAGAATTGAAGGCGATGAAGGCCCAGTTGACGCGCGCGCTTCGCACCAGTTCGGCCGACCATTCGAGCGCCTGGCGCCCACGCGCTAGCCATGCCAGCACGGTGAAGGCGGCGAACTGAATGAAATACAGCGCTGCAAGTGCGCGTGCGCTGTCCCAGGAAATGTCGAAACCAGTCATTCTGCAGAAATCCCTTCGACAGCGGGTCTAGCAGCGCGCGCTTTCAGAACTGTTGACGGCAAATGGCCATTGCGAGCACAACTGCGAGCACAACGGCGGGTGCTGCAAATGGTCGGGGCCGGAAAAAACGCGATCGGCTGTTGGGTTTGCCCTCGCCGCGCGCTTATGTTGCCACATCGTAGTTGACACAGTTCAGGATCGCTCCGGCCATGGAAAGCTCTTTTATCCGCGTGCGCGGCGCCAGTGAA
>CAYXQV010000364.1:0-2362 GCA_964467505.1 uncultured Hyphomonadaceae bacterium
TCCGGTTCATCGCGACATTCAGCGTGCCATGCGCTTCCGGGCTGAGCGCGCCGAGTGACATGCCGGGCGTGACGAAACGCTTGCGAATCTCGTTGATCGACTGGATTTCGTCGAGCGGAACAGGCCGGCCGGCAGGCTTGAAATCGAGCAGGTCACGCAGCTGGATCGGCGCGCGTCCGTTCACGGCGTCGGCATATTTGCGGAATGTCTCGAAATTGCCGGTGTCGCAGGCGGCCTGCAGAGTGTGGATCAGCTGGCCATCGAGGGCGTGGGGCTCGGAGCGCGCGCGCAGGCGGTAAAAGCCGCCCACAGGCAGCGCCATCACGTCCTCGTCGAAGGCCATTTCGTGGCGCGCGACCGCATTCTCCTCGATGCCGGCAAGGCCGAGCCCGGATATCCGGCTGGTCATGCCGGGGAAATAATCGGCGACCAGCGCACGTGACAGGCCAAGCGCCTCGAAATTGTAGCCGCCGCGATACGAGGAGATCACCGAAATCCCCATCTTGGACAGGATCTTGAGCAAGCCGCCCTCGATTGCGCTCTTGTAGGCCCGAACGCATTCGCCCAGCGGCCTGTCAGCGAACAGGCCCTTCTCGTGGCGCTGTGCGATAGCCTCCTGGGTGAGATAGGCGTTTACGCAGGTCGCGCCGACACCGATGAGCACGGCGAAATAATGGGTGTCGAGGCATTCCGCCGAGCGCACCGTGATCGAACAGAAAGTGCGCAGCCCTTGCGCCACGAGGTGGCTGTGCACCGCGCCGGTGGCAAGGATCATCGGAATGGCCGCGCGCCCCTGGCCCTGGTGTTGGTCGGTCAGGATGATGTGTTCACGCCCTGCGCGGACCGCTTCTTCGGCCTCGGCCTGTATCCGGTCAAGTGCCGCTTTCAGGATCCGGCCGTTCCCGGTCGCCTTTTCCATGCCGAATGTGCAGTCAATCTCGGTCATGCCGACGCCGAGCGCATCGCGCAGGCGCTCATACATGCCGGTCGTCAGCACCGGGCTTTCCAGCACGAACACATCCTGCTGGGTTTCATCCGTGGCCAGCACGTTTCCGAGATTCTTGAACCTTGTCTTCAGGCTCATCACCCGGTCTTCGCGCAAAGGGTCGATGGGCGGATTGGTCACCTGGCTGAAATTCTGGCGGAAGAAATGGCTCAAGGGACGGAACTCACCGGTCAGCACGGCCGGGGCGGTGTCATCGCCCATGGAGCCGACAGCTTCCTTGGACTGCTCGACCATTGGCGCGAGGATCAGCTCGAGCGTTTCGAGCGTGAAACCGGCAGCCGACTGGCGGCGCATCAGGTCCTCGGTATCATACAGGCGCGGCTCGTCGCCGGGCCCGACCTGGCTGTCGAGATCGATGACATTGCGCAGCCAGTCCTCGAAGGGGTGGGCATCTGCGAGAAGATCGACAATCTCCGCGTGTTCGTAGAACTTTCCGGTCTCCAGGTCCGCTGCGATCATGCCGCCGGCGGGCACATGACCGCGCCTGGCAACGCTGTGGCCGCTCAGTGGGCACATGCCGGTTTCCGAGCCAACCGCAAGGATACCGTCCGCCGTCAGGGCATAGCGCAGCGGGCGCAGGCCATTGCGATCAAGTCCGGCCACGGCCCAGCGTCCATCATAGGCGCACACGGCGGCCGGCCCATCCCAGGGCTCCATCACCGAATTGCAATAGGCATAAAGGGCGGCATGGCGGTCGGGCATGATCGAGGCACGCTTGGACCAGGCCTCCGGGATCATCATCGCCTTGGCCATTGGCGCTGTGCGTCCGGCCTTGGTGAGGATCTCGAACACCGCATCAAGTGCGCCGGAATCGGAGGAGCTTTGCGGAACGACCGGCTTTACGTCCTCGACATTGTCGCCGAAATGCTCCGAAACCATGCGGATTTCGTGGCTCTTCATCCAGTTGAGATTGCCCCGCAGCGTGTTGATCTCGCCATTATGAGCCAGGACGCGGAACGGCTGGGCCAGCGACCATTGCGGGAAGGTGTTGGTCGAATAGCGCTGGTGATAGATCGCAAAGGGCGAGACGAAACGCTCATCTTTCAGGTCGAGATAGAAATTGTCGATGTCCTCGGCCAGGAACATGCCCTTGTAGATCAATGACTTCTGGCTGAGTGAGCAGATATAGAAGGCCGGGATGCCGGCCTCGCGCGCGCGCCGCTCTATCCGCCGCCGGCAGATATAAAGCGTACGTTCCAGCGCTTCCGGCGTGCGCTCGCGATCGTCGCGGAACATGATCTGCTCGATTTCCGGACGTGTGTCGGCGGCCTTCTGGCCGATCACGGAGACATCCACCGGGGGCTGGCGCCAGCCGAAGATATAGAAGCCGAAATGCAGGATTTCGGTTTCGACAAT
>CAYXQV010000365.1:0-2355 GCA_964467505.1 uncultured Hyphomonadaceae bacterium
TCAATTTCAAGGCGTGGATGAAATATCTCGTCACCGCCATCGGCGCGGTCATGCTTGCGCGAGCCGCAGGGATTTACTGAGACGTTGCCGCATCACCCGATCTGCCCCTGGTTGAATTTATGCAAAACTGCACTCTGGACTTGATTGGCTGGGCATTATCATGCAGTCTTTTCGTATTGCAGGGGAGGGCGTCGTGCGAAATATTCTGTTGGCACTGATCGGGTTTTGCCTGCCATTTGCAGCCAGTGCGCAAGTGCCGCCGCAAACCATTGCTGCCTATAATGCAGCCATGTCCGATGAGGCCAATGAAGGTCTCGCCGATGCCGCCGGGGCGCTTGCAAAGGCGGCCATGGCGCACCCCGAAGACGAAACGGCCGCACTGCTGGCCTATGAAAGCGCCTGGACGCTTTGCCGGCTCGGCAATTGCAGCGCGGCAATCGCGCCGGCGGAATTTGCGGTGACCCAGCCCGCGACCGAGGCGCATCCGCTGATGGCCGACCGGGAAATGCTGGCTGCTTATGTCAGCTGGCTCGACGATCCCCGCAGGGCCAACCGCAAACGGCTGGATACCGCGCTTTCGGCGATCGTCGAGGCCGAACCGTCAATGGTTTCCATCCACGCCTTCGAGGCGCGCTACCTTGCAGATCTAGAGACCGCGGACTGGCGTCGCCTGAAGGAAAGCGGCGCGGAAGCTGAACGACATATTCAGCCGATTGCTGACCTGGTCCCGCAAAACGCCATCAATGCGCGGCTCTCGGCTATCATTGGTGTGTTCAGCCAAGAGCCGAGCATTTCTGTTCATCGCGCGATTGTCGAGCTGGAGGGCGAACTTTATCGGAAACGGAGAATAGCGATTTCCGAGGCCGACGATGGCGAAGCGCCGGAATGGCTTGAGAATCTCTACTGGACGACCAGTGCCTGGCGATCTGCGATGACCGCCTATTTCGAGTCGTCCTCGAGAGATCGGGGGCTCAAAGGCGGTCAGATCAAGGAGATCATGGCCTCATTCGAAGAAGGTCTGCCCGAGACCGATACTTCCGGTCCGGACAAAGCCAAACTTCCCTTCTGCGCCGGGCAATTGCGGCAGGAACCCAAAATGCGCTATCCCAAAAATCAGAACTACAAGGGTACTGTCGGAGCTGTCTTCGTCAGATATGGTCTTGATGAAGGTCGCCCAAAAGACATTGCGGTTCTCGCATCGGTCCCGTTCGGCGCCTTTGAGGACGAAGTGATAAAAACGGTCTCGAAATGGCGTTGGGAAAAAGCCATCGAGCAGCCTGAAGAACCCTGCACGATGTCTCTGGATTCTGGGATCCAGGAAATTGTCTTCCAGATTCGCTGACAGATCTTCCGGCAAGACCGCGATGAACACGCAGGCTATGCCGGGCATGCACGATCTCAGACATCACAGCCCCGCCGCCCGGCGCTCCATCGCCAGTTTGAAGGCGACCGCCGAATAGGTCGAGACCGCATAGGGCACGATATAGGTCAGGACAATCTTCCACAGCGGCGGCATTGCCCCCGACACGATCACATCACCCTGATTGATCGCGATCAGCGCCGTGCCGACGATCAGCGAAACCCAAAGGGCGCGGCGCACTGTGTCGCCGTCGCGCACCGCCCGCCAGAAAGCCGGGTGAGCGCACATCGTAATCGGATTGGCGGAAGGAAGATCCGGCAGGTCAGTCATCGCGCGATACTCCGGGACGGTGGCGCGCTGCCCACCCTCGTGCTTTGACCCGCCTTTGTCCTCAAACGCAGCTCAGCCCTTCGACGCAGCTCAGGATGAGGGGTGTTACCGGCCCTGGCAGGCACTGGCTGTAACCGATCACGTCTCATCGCCTGTCTCCCATGACGCCATTGCCGCAGCGGCCAGACTGGCCCCGCGCGATGCTTCAATCAAGCCTCCATCGCCGCCCTGGCAATCGCGTCTGCATGAAGCGCGGTCGTGTCGAAGACCGGCAGGACCGTGTGTTCCTGCCTGATCAGCATGCTGATTTCGGTGCAGCCGAGGATCACCCCATCAGCGCCCGCTCCGCGCCCGCGCGCAATGATGTCGAGCCAGGCGCGCCGCGATGTCTCAAGGACAATGCCATTGACCAGTTCATCGAAAATCACGCGGTCAATCTGCGCGCGGTCGTCTGCGTCTGGCACAAGACAGGTGCTGGCGGTGAGAGCCTGCAGCCGCGCGCGGTAGAAATCGCCCTGCATCACGAACGGTGTTCCCAGCAGCAGCGGCTGGCGCACGCCTGATGCGCGCAACGCCTCTGCCAGGGTTTCGATCAGCCCGACCAGCGGATGCCCGATCGCCTCGCCGACGCTGTCTGCTGCCAGCTGAGAGGTGTTGGAGCAGAT
>CAYXQV010000366.1:0-2334 GCA_964467505.1 uncultured Hyphomonadaceae bacterium
CCATGCCGGTCAGCCAACTCTGGGTGTGAGGCATCGCTGGCGCATGGTGCCAGAATTTTCGCAATGGAATCAGCAGTATAAACGAAACCCGTGCACCGCAACGCTGTGCAAAGGGTTCCAAAAAAGAGATGGACAGACAAGGCGTTAGGAGGCACCGGGTGCCACTGCTTTAATCTCGCCCTACCGGGTCCGCCTTGTCTCTCGCTGTAGAGGCTTGCAGCGCGTTGGAAGGATTTGCCGACGGATCGGCGCCGGGTAGCGAGGCGTTGACAGGCGCGGCACCTGGGGCTGCGCAGCATTTGGCGCCCGGTCAGCCACTGTATTCATTGAGAATCCTGTCAAAATCGGGTGCCACATTTTCCGGCATGAGACGCCACAAAAAGGACGTGCAGACAAGGCGTTACGCACCCCGGGGTGCGTCAGCTTCAATCTTGCCCGTTCGGGTTCGCTGCCTGATCCCATGCCGCTTTTTGTCGCGAATTGCCGCCCCATGCCGCCAATAGCCGAAACGCCCTTGGCATCCACGCCAGCATCCGTTTCGCCGCCACCTCGCAATTCTGGCCAATGTCGCCGGTTTTGCGCCCGGTCAAGGGCGCGTGGAACACGCGCCGCGAAGCGGGCAAAGCCCCTTGACCGGGCGCAAATCCGGCAAGGAAAATCGTGCAGGCCCGAGTGGCATTTCATGCCATTGGGCCTGAAGGAAAAAGTAACCCGAATCAGTGATATATGTAGAGCCTTAGTGGCTTGTTTTGTCAGCCTGAATGCGCACTTAAGGTAGCATGGAAAAAGGCGTTTTCATTTGGAAGGTGGCTGAGTTGTCGTCCTCTGGTTGGTGGAAAAGCACCACCGATTTCCATACAAGCCGCCGACAATTTTTCTCCGGAAACAGGAGAAATCGTGCCCACTAACCAAAACCCGGAACAGCTCGCCCGCGACCAGATCGACCGCCTGCTCATCGAAGCGGGCTGGCATGTGCAGGACAAGAAAGCGCTCGATTTCAATGCCGGGCAAGGCATCGCCGTGCGCGAATACCAGACCGATATCGGCCCGGCTGACTATGTGCTGTTCGTGGAACGCAAGGCCGTCGGCGTCATCGAGGCAAAGCCCCGGGAGTGGGGGCACAAGATCACCGCTGTTGAGGAGCAAACGGCAGGCTATGCCGAGGCCAAACTGAAATGGGTGAGCAATAGCGATCCGCTTCCCTTCCTCTATGAGAGCACCGGCGTCATCACCCGTTTCACCAACGGACACGATCCCAAGCCACGCTCGCGGGAGGTGTTCACCTTCCACCGCCCCGAGACGCTGGCAAGCTGGGCGGAGGCCGTCACGCCTGCGTCAACTTCCGGGACAGGCGGCATGCAGGAAGAAGGTGCCGAGTGGTGCGGCCCGCCGCCCTCCTTGCGCGCAAAACTTCAGCATCTGCCGCCATTGGACACGACCGGGCTTCGCGACTGCCAGATCACGGCAATCACCAACCTCGAACAATCCTTCCGTGAGGATCGCCCGCGCGCGCTGGTGCAGATGGCGACAGGCTCGGGCAAGACCTTCACGGCGATCACATCGGTCTACCGTCTGCTGAAGTTCGCAGGGGCCAAGCGCGTCCTGTTCCTTGTGGACACGAAGAACCTGGGCGAACAGGCCGAGCAGGAATTCATGTCCTATCTGCCCAATGACGACAACCGCAAGTTCACCGAGCTTTACAACGTCCAGCGCCTGAAATCGCCCTTCATCGCGCCAAGCAGCCAGGTCTGCATCAGCACGATCCAGCGCATGTATTCCATCCTGAAAGGCGAGCCGCTTGATGAAAGCGCCGAGGAAGACAACCCCGCCGAACGGCTGGTGAGGGGCAGGGAGCCGCTGCCCGTCGTCTACAATCCGACGATCCCACCGGAATTCTTCGACTTCATTGTCATCGATGAATGCCACCGCTCGATCTACAATCTCTGGCGGCAGGTGATCGAGTATTTCGACGCCTATCTGATCGGCCTGACGGCGACGCCGGACAATCGCACCTATGGCTTCTTCAGAAAGAATGTCGTCAGCGAATACGGCCATGAACGCGCCGTCGCAGATGGGGTGAATGTCGGCAATGAAGTCTACATCATCGACACCGAGATCACCCGTCAGGGGGCCGAGATCAAGGCGACGCAGCCGGTCGAGCGCCGCGAACGCGTGACCCGCAAGAAGCGCTGGGAAAACCAGGACGAGGACGAGGCCTATTCCGGCAGACAGCTCGACCGCGCCGTGGTCAACCCCGACCAGATCCGCACCGTCATCCGCACCTTCAGGAACAGCCTGCCGGACATTTTCCCCGGCCGGGCGGAAGTGCCCAAG
>CAYXQV010000367.1:0-2303 GCA_964467505.1 uncultured Hyphomonadaceae bacterium
TGATGCGCGAGCAGGTCTGCACCTATATGTGCCCATGGCCGCGCATCCAGGCGGCGCTGACCGATGAGGAAGCCCTCAATGTCACCTACCGCGTGCATCGCGGCGAACCGCGCGCGCCGATGCGCAAGGATGATGACTGGGAAGCGCGCGGCGACTGTATCGACTGCAAGCAGTGCGTGCAGGTCTGCCCGATGGGGATCGACATTCGCGACGGCGCGCAGCTCGAATGCATTCATTGCGCCCTTTGCATAGATGCCTGCGACGAGATCATGGACAAGATCGGACGCCCGCGCGGCCTGATTGCCTATGAAACCGACAAGGCAATGGACGAGCGTGCGCGTGGCGAGACCCCGCATTATCGGCTGATCCGCCCGCGCACCGTTCTTTATTCCGTGCTTTTTGCCGGCGTGGCCGCCATCATGGTCTGGGGCCTTGCGACGCGTTCGACCTTCGAGGTGAATGTGCTCAAGGACCGCTCGCCGCCCTTTGTGCGCCTGTCCGATGGCACGCTGCGCAATGGCTATTCGCTCAAACTCGTCAACAAGGCGGGCGAGGCACGCGATCTCGATGTGCGACTTTCCGGCCTTGAAGGTATGGGCATGGAAATCATTGGCCAGGACGAGATTGAAGGCACCGCGCTCGCCCTGCCGGTCAATGCAAGTGCTGTTGCCCGCTATCGGCTGCTGGTCACCGTCCCACCCGGTGTCGTGGAGCGGCGGGGCACCTTCACGATCACTGTGAGCGACCCGGAACTTGGTGAAACCCATTCCAGCAAGGTGCCCTTTGTCGGGCCGGAAGGTGGCTGATGCGCGAGCATGAAATGATCGACGGGTTCGAACCCGATGATGGCGCTGGGGTTCGCCTCAAGGGCTGGCATGTCCTGCTCATGCTTCTGGCATTTTTCGGGGTGATGTTCATCGCGAACGGCATATTCCTGTATTCCGCGATCACGTCCTTTCCCGGCGAGGCCGTGCCGAAATCCTACACGCAGGGGCTTGACTATAATCGCAGTCTCGAAGCGCGCGCGCGCCAGGCTGCGCTTGGCTGGACCGCCGCGATTGGCGTGGTGGAGCGCGACGGGGAGCACGAAATCGTCGCCCGGCTGCAAGGCGCTGATGGATCGGGGCTCACCCGGCTCGACGTTATGGCCGAGATCCGCAGGCCGACGACGAATGCCGGCGCGCGGCTGGTCACGCTGGAGCTGACAGGCGCAGGCGAATACCGCGCCGTGCTGGACGCAATTGCGCCGGGCGCATGGGACGTGCGGCTGGAAGCCTTCAAACCGGGCGAGCAAACCGCCACATTCACCGCACGCAAGCAACTGGTGGTGAAATGACAACCGAAAGCTATGCAGGTCCGGGATGTCCCAGCGGGCTCGCCCCGCCGGAGACGGGGCCGGGCGGTGTCGATTTCGCACCCTTCGTGAAGACATCGGGTGCCGGCAGGTCCCTGACGCTTCTCGTCAGCGGCGCAAAATGCGGTGGGTGTCTGTCGAAGATCGAGAAAACCGCCCGTGACCTGCCCGGTATGCGCGATGTGCGCATGAACCTGACCACCGGAAAGCTCTCGCTGAAATGGACTGGCGAGCTGACCGCTGGCAGGGCTGCGCAGGCAATCGCCGGTCTTGGCTATGGTGTCGCCCCGTTCGAGTCCTCCGAGGCTGACCGTAACGCCCGCCATGAAGAGCGCGAATTGCTGCTGGCGCTTGGTGTCGCCGGGTTTGCGATGATGAACATCATGCTGCTTTCGGTCTCGGTCTGGGCCGGGCATGGCGAGATGGGCGAAGAAACCCGCCGCCTGATGCACTGGATTTCAGGTGCCATTGCGCTGCCAGCGGTCGCATTTTCCGGCCGGCCATTCTTCCGCTCTGCCTTCAACGCACTGAAGGGTGGGCATGCAAACATGGACGTGCCGATCTCGCTGGCGCTCCTGCTTGCGACCGGCGTCAGCCTTTTCGAAACCGCCATGGGGGGCGCGCACGCCTATTTCGACGCGGCTGTGATGTTATGCTTCTTCCTGCTGATCGGACGCTTCCTTGACGCCCGCCTGCGGCGCCGGGCCCATGCGGCCGCCCATGAGCTTGCCGCCCTGCAGACCACGACCGCCACACGCCTGACAGCTGGCGGACAGACCGAAACTGTCCGCGTGGCAGATGTCGCGCCCGGCGACCTCATCCATCTTGCACCCGGCGAGCGTGCTGGGGTCGACATGCAACTGGTGGAAGGACACACCAAGCTTGATGAGCGCCTCGTCACCGGAGAAAGCGCCCCGCGCGCAGCCAGTGTGGGAATGAAAGTGTTTTC
>CAYXQV010000368.1:0-2297 GCA_964467505.1 uncultured Hyphomonadaceae bacterium
TAGAACAGGTCGGTTTCCAGGAAGATCTGGCCATCGGTGATCGAGATCACGTTTGTCGGAATATAAGCCGAAACGTCATTGGCCTGTGTTTCGATGATCGGCAGCGCCGTCAGCGAGCCATTGCCGGCATCGTCACCCATCTTCGCGGCGCGCTCCAGAAGGCGCGAGTGGAGATAGAACACATCTCCCGGAAAGGCTTCGCGGCCCGGCGGACGGCGCAGCAGTAGCGACATCTGGCGATAGGCCACGGCCTGCTTGGACAGGTCATCATAGATGATCAGCGCATGCATGCCATTGTCGCGGAAATATTCGCCCATCGTGCAGCCGGTATAAGGCGCGAGATATTGCAGGGGCGCTGGCTCGGAAGCCGTGGCCGCGACCACGACCGTGTATTCCATCGCGCCGCGCTCTTCCAGTGTCTTGACGACCTGGGCCACGGTGGAACGCTTCTGACCGACGGCGACATAGATACAATAGAGAATGTCGTTCTCGTTCTTGGCTTCCCATGCGGCCTTCTGGTTCAGGATCGTATCGACACAGATGGCGGTCTTGCCGGTCTGGCGGTCGCCAATGACCAGCTCGCGCTGGCCGCGGCCGACCGGGATCATGCCATCGATTGCCTTGATGCCTGTCATCATCGGCTCATGCACCGACTTGCGAGGGATAATGCCGGGCGCCTTGATATCGACCCGCTTGCGATCGGCGACATCTTCCAGCTCGCCCTTGCCGTCAATCGGGTTGCCAAGCGCATCGACCACGCGTCCGAGCAGGCCCTTGCCCACTGGCGCGGCGACGATCTCGTCCATCCGCTTGACGGTGTCGCCTTCCTTGATGCCCTTGTCATCGCCAAAGATCACGACGCCGACATTGTCGCGTTCCAGGTTCAGGGCCATGCCCTTCACGCCATTGTCGAACTCGACCATTTCGCCGGCCTGGACACTGTCGAGCCCATAGACGCGGGCAATTCCGTCACCGACGGAAAGGACCTGTCCGACATCGGAGACTTCCGCCTCGACACCGAAATTCTCTATCTGACGTTTGAGAATGCTGGAGATTTCTGCTGCGCTGATATCCATCTTGCGCTCACGCTCCCTTCATGGCGGTGTTCATACGGGCGAGTTTGGCAGCAAGGCTGGCATCGACAAGTCTTGAGCCGATGCGCAGCTGGATGCCGCCGATAATGTCCTGGTCGACGGCCTCGGAAAGTTCGACCTCTCCTCCGACCGCCCTGGAAAGAATGCTCTGGATGCGTTCGCGCTGCGCATCGCTCATCGGCGCGGCGGTTGTGGCAACGGCGCGCTGCACGCCGCGCTGGCGGGCATAAATCTCGTCGAAGGCGCGCTGGGCGCCGGGAATGTCGCGGGCGCGGCCATTGCCTGCCATGGTGCCGAGGAATTTGACCAGAAGCGGGTTTACCCCGCCGGCCTGCGCAAGCGCGGTCAAAGCCCCGACCTTGTCCTCGCGCGAGATGGCCGGCGTCTCGATCAGCCGCGACAGGTCGGGTGTCTCACGCGCAAGCGCTGCAAAACCGGAAAAGTCGCGATGTATATCAGCAAGTTGCCCGGATTCCTGGGCAAGCTCGAAAAGGGCGACTGCGTAGCGCCGGGCCGCTTCGGAGGCGGTGGATGTCGAGGCTCTGGCCAAAACGCTATCCGTTTGTTGGGGCGGGCATGCCCGGAGATGATGAGTACAGCGCACAGGCACGAATGGCCTTGACCACGCAAATTCCGGCGGGGCTTAGCACTTGGTTCTGGCGCTGACAACACAGCCCGGGGTCTCAGAATGCGGCGGATTGGCACGGTGCGCGCATTCTCGCAGGCCAGGGCCGCCTCAAAGAAAGGAATACGGATCAATATCGATCGAGACCCGCACCGATGCAGGTGGCTTCAGGCGTGCACGCCAGGCGGCCATATAGGCACTCAGATCGACATCGCGCGGCGACTTGACGAGGAAGCGGCGACGGTGGCGCCCGCGAAGCACGCTGATCGGCGCCGGGGCTGGCCCGAATATCTCGATTCCCTCGCCATTTGGTGCGCCGGCCAGCACCTTGTTGGCCGCGCTGTCGGCTTCCGATTCGCCGGGCGCCGACACGATGACGGCCGCCAGGCGCCCGAAGGGTGGCATCCCCAGTTCCGCGCGCACATCGCGTTCGACGGCCAGGAACCCGTCGCGGTCGCCAAGACTTAGCGCGATCATGGCCGGGTTGTCGGTGTCATAGGTCTGGACCAGGGCACGGCCCGGCTTTTCAGCCCGCCCCGCACGCCCGGCGACCTGGCTGAGCAGCTGGAAGGTGCGCT
>CAYXQV010000369.1:0-2289 GCA_964467505.1 uncultured Hyphomonadaceae bacterium
CTCAAGACCGGCCGCCAGCGTGCGCACGATATCGCCGCGCCGCCCCATGGCTTTAAGGGCCTGCTGCCAGCCTTCCTTCAGGTGCCAGACTCCGGCGCTTTTCTCGGCGGCCAGATGAAGGCGCTCCAGGTGCTGGAGGCGCTGCAAGTGCAGACCGCGACGGAAGCGGTCGCCTGAGCGATGGGAGGGGGTGATCTCTATCCGGTTCGCCCTGGCCTGCATCTCCAGCTCGCGGTCGGTGGACGTGTACCGATCCTGTGTCGTTTCGCGCTGGCTGGCGGCGGCGATCTCCAGATCGCGTCTTGGGCCAAGCGTGTCTGTCACGATTTGCTGAGCCCGTCCCCGGATGCCGCGCGTCAGATAGTTCTTTGCGATGACGAGGTCCTGGCCGCGTTCGTCCTTGCCCCTGATCACAATATGGGTGTGGGAGTGACCTGTATTGTGATGATCGACAGCAACCCAGTCGAGCTCTGTTCCAAGGTCTCGTTCCATCTGCGCCATGAGCTGGCGCGTGCTGGCCTTGAGGTCGCCGAGCTGGTTTGCATCTTCAGCTGAAACCGTGAGCCGGAACTGATGGCGATCTTCGTCGCTCCGCTCGGCAAAGGCTCGCCCGTCAATATCGGCCCCCTCGCGGCCGTAGAGTTCACCGCCGCTGCCGTCACGCTCGACCCCGTCGCGCTGGATGTATCGGACATGTTCGGAGAAGGCCCGCACCCCGGACGTGCCGCGCGCCCTCGCGATATGCACCTTGACGACAACGCGCCGCATTCGTGCGCGGCTGATCTGCCGAAGCGTCTGCATGGCCTGAGGCGTTGCCCCGTTTCCACGTCCAGAATTGCGCCCGGTAAACCCCGATCTGCCGGAAGGTTTCCCTAGGCGCGCGGCGGCCTGCTTCACCTGACGCTGAAAGGACCTGGCCCCATTTGCGCCGCGATCACCAATACGGCCAAGTCGCGGGGTGAAGTCTGTCTCCTCGCTCATGGGCACAAACCCGGAGCGTATGACAGCGACACGCCAGCAAATACGAGGAAATCACGAAACCCTGTACGTCGCAAATTGCGGCATAAGGCGACAAAAAACAGATGTGCAGACAAGGCGTTAGAGGGACGTGTACGTATATCCTTTAATCTTGCCCTGTCGGGTTCGCTTACTAATCTCACGCCGCCTTTCGCCGCAAATTGCCGCCACATGCCGGAATACGCCGCCATCTCTGTTCACCGCCAAGTCAGGATAAGGCTTGCAACAGCCACGATATCGCTCCGATCCGACGCCCCGAAATAGCGACCGTCGAGGGAATCCGGATGCGCATTCATCAGGAAAAGCTGGTCTTGCCCAAGCACCACGCAGCCCTCCCAGGACGGCAAATCCCGCCCGAAGGAGTCCCGCAATCGCGCGTCTCCCGCCACACTTCCATTGATCAGAATCTGCGTGCCCGAGCGGCAGATTTCATCGCCGGGCAACCCAGCAATCTGTTTGAGCAATGGCCAGTCCCGGCCGACAAACCCGTGGTCTTCAGCCCACTGCGCATCAGCGCTCCTGGCTGAGACGACGACCCATCGGCCATGGGTGAACCGCTCGTCGCTCAGCCAGTACAGCCCTTGCGGCGCGCTGCCGGTCCGGTTCCAGATCAGGCGATCCTGAGGGGTAAATACAGCGCCGAACAAGGCGAGCGCGATGCCCAGACCGGCAACGCCGATCACATGCTTTCGCCGTCTCATGACCGCAGCGGCTCGCCGGTCGAGGCCCATCTCTGGCGGTTCGACCAGTCCACGAGATCGGCCCTAGTATAATAGACGCGCCAGCCATGTTTGCGGTAGATCGGCCCGCGTCCCTGATAGCGGTAATGGCTCAAGGTGATGGGCGACAGGTTCAGAAATTCTGCCGCCTCTATGGCGGTGAGAAGCTCTGGCAGCTCCTCACGCTGTGGCGGTTTCCGGTTGTCTCTGGCCATGATGATCTGCTCCTTTTCGTGGCAGCGTGGTCCACGAAAAGGATGCCGGCAGACGCCGCGATTTGTAGCCGCAAAAAGCGCATGCGCGCTTTTTCACCTGCCTGTTTACCGTTGTTTCGACACGCAAAAACCGCCCCGGAGATGATCTCCGGAGCGGCTCATTGGCGATGGATCAGCCCCCTAGTCCCGCGGGTTCCAGAGGATCACGTGGCGGCCTTTCTTGCCTTTCACGGGGGCGAGGTTCGCGTAGATCTTGCGCGGGCCGATCTGCGGGTCTGCCAGCGTGATCGAGACATATTCGCGACCGCTCGCCTTGGCTTTGCGAAGCCATCCGCCGC
>CAYXQV010000370.1:0-2271 GCA_964467505.1 uncultured Hyphomonadaceae bacterium
CGCGCGCGCGAATTGGCCTTGAAGGGGAACTTGCCCTTTCGGTATTCCACACCGGCCGCTTTCAGGTCTTCCTCGGTCTTGCCGACCCAGGCGATCTCCGGCTTGGTGTAGATCACGCTGGGCACGAGATTGTAATCGACATGGCCGGCCTTGCCGGCGATCAGTTCGGCCACGGCAGCGCCATCATCCTCGGCCTTGTGCGCCAGCATCGGGCCCTCGATACAGTCGCCGACGGCCCAGATCCCATCGGCGACCCTGAAATGTTCGCCAGCAAAGGCGATCATGCCGCGACGGTCGGTTTCCACGCCGATATTTTCCAGGCCCAGGCCTTCGGTGTAGGGACGCCGGCCAATGGCCACGATCACGACATCGGCGTCCAGCGTCTGCGCATTGCCGCCAGCGGCTGGCTCCATGCTCAGTTTCAGCTTGGTTTTCAGCTTCTCCACGCCGGTCACTTTCTGGCCGAAATGGAATTTCAGGCCCTGATCCTCGAACATCTTGCGCGCGGCCTTGGCGATCTCGCCATCTGCCATTGCCAGCGGCTTGTCGAGATATTCGACCACCTCGACCTCTGCGCCCAGCCGCGACCAGACCGAGCCAAGCTCCAGCCCGATCACACCGGCACCGATCAGGATCAGCTTTTTCGGCACCGCTTTCAGCGCAATCGCGCCGGTATTGGTGACGATCCGCTCCTCGTCGATCTCGATGCCCGGCAGGTTTGCGGGCTCAGAACCGGTCGCGATCACGATATTGCGCGTCTTCAGCACCGTCGTGTCGCCCCCGGCATCCTTCACCTCGACCTCGCCCGGCGCCAGAATGCGGCCCTGGCCATAGAGCGTATCGACCTTGTTCTTCTTCATCAGGAACGCCACGCCCTTGGTCAGCCCGTCCACGGCCTCGTCTTTCTGTTTCATCATCTGGGCGAGATCGAGTTCAAGCCTGCCGACCCTGATGCCGAGGCCGGCGAAATCCTTGCCCGCCGCCTCGAACAGTTCCGATGCGTGCAGCAGGGCCTTTGACGGGATGCAGCCGACATTCAGGCAGGTGCCGCCAAGCGTGTCATTCTTCTCGATAATCGCTGTTTTCAGGCCAAGCTGGCCAGCACGGATCGCACAATTATAACCGCCGGGGCCGGCGCCGATGATGACGACGTCATAGGTGTCTGACATGGAGAAATTCGCCTTCGAGGAGGAATGGTTCTAGCTACTGCCAGACTTAAGTCAGTTTCCAATCAAATTGAACCGCCTTGCCGGGTGTATTTTGCGACCTCGCCCGGAACATGGCGCAGGCGCGAGCCGGTATCACACCGCGCGCAGGCGGCCAGGGCGCTTTCCGACCAGATCGGAGGCTCTGTCAGCCCCGGTCGATCAGGGCCAGTGATCAATCCGTGTTCAGGTCGCCGACCCCGGGATAAGCCATCGAACTATCGAAAAGACGTACGTCTATTGTCGCCATGCGCCCCTCTGACAGGCTGTTTGCGCGGTCTTCGCTCTTGTTGAGGACGAAACTGTCATAAACATCGCCTGTTGCCGTGTAGGCGGTGTAGTCGAGACTGTCACCATCGATACGAATGACCTGGAAAAACTGGGTATTTTCAGCAAAAGACTGCAATTCCACCCCCTCAGGCGCGTATTCGTCCCAGCGATCATCCTTGAACGCGTATTGTTTGGCACCCGAAACCGATGTGACGAACATCGTGCGCACACGGTCTGCTTCCTCAATTGCGATGCGTTCAGGCGTCTGGCCCACTTCGTCGGTTGGGATGAAACCTCGCGCATAGGTGTGGTCGTGGCCCTGAAGCACGAGATCGACATTGTGCCTGAGCAAGACCGGCAGCAGCGCCAGCCTGCTTTCGGGGTTGTCACGTCCCCGTCCTGACGAGAAAACGGGGTGATGAAGCGTCACGATGCGCCATCGCGCTTCACTACGGGCCAGCTCGGTATCGAGCCAGGATGCCTGCTCTGGTGTCCGACCGGCCTGTGTGTTCAGCACGAATACATGCAGGTCATCTGAGTAGCGCACCGTATACACCGTTTCGTGAAGGTCCGGGTGAAGGGCTTCGACCACCGGCAAGGTGAATTGTGGGCGCCAGAGTATCGACAGGAGTTTTGCGGAGTCTTCCGGCAGCCCGATACGGTCATATTCGTGATTGCCCGCCACTGGTATTGCCGGGATCATGCCGTGGATGAAGCCGACGGCCTTGAACCACTCGGCCCATTCAAGATCCCTGGATGCCCGGTTCACCAGGTCGCCCGCATGCAGGATGAAGCG
>CAYXQV010000371.1:0-2239 GCA_964467505.1 uncultured Hyphomonadaceae bacterium
CGCGCCGAGGCCGACCTGGAGACCAAATTGCCTGACTGGCTGCGCAAGTTCGGCGCCGGGAAACTCGTCAATCGCCGCTCGACGACCTGGCGCAATCTCGACGACGCCCAGAAGGCCGCGGCCGATGGTGATGACGTGGTCAAACTGCTGCGTGCGCATCCGGCGCTGATCAGACGCCCGGTGATCGAGACCGGCACTGACAGCTATCTCGGCTGGACAGAAGACACGCAAGCGGCCCTGACCTGACCTTATCTCATCTGGCCGAACGGTCTGGCTGGCCTTAAGACCACTCCCATGCCCCGCTTGCCGCCATCCCCGATGCTCGAATGGAAAGCCGACGGCACGCCGTTCGACCTTCGCCATGGCGATGTCTATTTTACCGCAGGTGACGGGCTGGAAGAGGCTCGCGGCGTGTTCCTGAAGGGCTGCGCCCTGCCGGGCGACTGGGCCGGTCGGGGCAGCTACACGATTGGCGAGACCGGCTTCGGCACCGGGCTGAATTTCCTGGCCGCATGGCAGCTCTGGCGCCAGACCCGCCCTTCGCCCTCCTCATGGCTGCATTTTGTCAGCTTCGAAGCCTGCCCGCTGAGCCGGGAAGAGGCCGCGCGCGCCTTGTCGCGCTGGGGCGAGCTTGAAACACTGGCTGGAGGCCTGCTGGCGCAATGGCCCCATGGCGCAAAGGGGGTGCGCGAATGCGTCTGGCGCGAGGACGGGGTGCGTCTCGTGCTGCATGTCGGCGAGATTGCCGAGACCCTGCCGCGTGCGCGGCTTCAGGCAGATGCCTGGTTTCTTGACGGCTTTTCCCCGGCGCGCAACGCAGCGATGTGGGCTGCGCCAATTTACCGGCAAATCGCGGAGCGATCGGCAGAAGGTGCGCGCGCCGCCAGCTTCACCGTGGCCGGCCAGGTCCGGCGCGGGCTCGTTGAGGCGGGTTTCGCGGTAGACAAACGCCCCGGACACGGACGCAAGCGCGAACGCCTTGAAGCACGGCTGGTCGCGCGTCCACCGAGGGCAGGCGACAGTTACGCATTGCGCAGTCCGCCCGCCTCTGCGCGCAAGGTGGCGATCATCGGTGCAGGCATTGCCGGGGCGACATTGGCGCGGCGGCTGGTCGATCATGGATGTGACGTGACCGTGTTCGAGCGCGGGAAAGGCCCGGCAGGCGCGGCAAGTGGCAACCCGCTGGCCCTGGTCATGCCCCGCCTCGATGTCGGCGATACGCCCGAAGCGCGGCTGCTGGTCGATGCCTATCTGGCCGCACGCGCCGCCTATCGCGGCCTGCCGGGCGTCAGCGAAACACGGGTGCAGCAGATGCCGCGCCACGATCGCGAGCGGGTGCGCTTTGAAAGACTGCTCGCCGACCCGCCACTGCCTGCAAGCGATCTGGAAGCACTGGCCGGCGGCGGGCTGGCGCACAAGCGCGCGCTGATCGTGCGCCCGCGTGAACTTGTGGCACACCTGCTGGAAGGTGCGCAGCTGCGCACAGACGCAGATGTCGTCGCCAATCATGACCGGCTGGAAGTGGGCCAGGAGCGGTTCGACGCGATCATCCTTGCCACCGGGATGGGTGCGGCTGACGCGGCGCCCTGGGCAGGGCTTGAGGCGCGGCTGGGACAGGTCGAGTGCGCAACCGGCCTGCCGGAGGCGCCGGCCTGGGCACTGGCGCGCGGCCATTATGCGCTCAGCCTTGGCCAGGTGCGTCTCTGGGGCGCGACATTCCAGCCGCATACCGGCCCGCCACAGGTCACGCCGTCAGCGCGCCTTGCCAACCGGGAGGCGCTGCGCACGCTGGCCCCTGACTGGCAGGTCGAGGCGCTCCGGGCGGGGCCGGTTTCGCGAGCCGGAGTGCGGGCGACAACGCCGGACCGCCTCCCGCTGGCCGGTCCGCTGCCCGATATCGACACCGCGCGCGAACGTTTTGCCGGACTTGCCAACGGGCAGCATGTCGATTGTGACGCCCCGCTGGTTGCAGGAATATGGCTGGCGACGGGACTTGGCAGCCGTGGCTTTACCTTTGCGCCCTGGATCGCCGGCATTGTCACAGCCCAGCTCCTGGGTGAGCCGGCCCCGGCGAGCCAGGAAGCACTCGAACGTGTCAGCCCGATGCGATTTGTCCGGCGCGGCCTGCAACGGCGAAAGCTCTGATTTATATCGCAAGAACAACATAAAATCTTTGTCACGCACTGCCCGGAAAACGCCACATGGCAAGCCTGTAAGGGTCGGATTTGGCACAAATACT
>CAYXQV010000372.1:0-2236 GCA_964467505.1 uncultured Hyphomonadaceae bacterium
GCCGAGAAGGACTGTCCGGTCATGTCCGCCAGTTCACTGACCGGCTTTTCGCCATCAGCCAGCGCGCACAGGATTTTCAGCCGCGTCTCGCTGGCCATGGCCTTGAGCACATCGCAGGCTTCCCGGATATCGGCCGACATCACCTCGAAGGCTTCCGGCGTGCGCGGGCGGTGGTCTGGATCAGGCATCAGGCTGTGGTCTCCTCGCTGGCAGGCAGGCTCTCGCGTTCATCGCGGCGCCTTGCGGGCCGCCAGTCCGGCCCCCTGAGCGCGACATATATCGCCGGTATCACAAGCACAGTCAGTGCCGTGGACGAGGCGAGCCCGAACAGCAGGGAAATCGCCAGTCCCTGAAAGATCGGATCGGTCAGGATTACGCCAGCGCCGATCATCGCGGCAAGGGCCGTCAGCAGGATCGGCTTGAACCGGATCGCGCCGGCCTCCAGCAGCACATCCTTCAGCGGGCGCCCTGGATCCTCACCATGACGCACGAAATCGACCAGCAGGATCGAGTTGCGCACGATGATGCCGGCCAGCGCGATGAAGCCGATCATCGAGGTCGCGGTAAACGGCGCACCAAACAGCCAGTGCCCGATCATGATGCCGATCAGGGTCAGCGGCACCGGCGTCAGGATGATCAGCGGCACGCGGAACGTCCCGAACTGGGCCACCACGAGAATATAGATGCCGACAAGGGCGACCCCGAAAGCCAGGCCCATATCGCGGAAGGTCACATAGGTGATTTCCCATTCCCCGTCCCAAAGGAGCGTGGTCTGCGTGGGGTCTTCGGGCTGTCCGTAAAGCCGGATGGCCGGGGCGCTGAGCCCGGCGCTTTCCCAGTCGAACGCCGCGACCTGCGACTGGATTTCCATCATTCCGTAGATCGGGGCCTCATAGGCGCCGGCAAGCTCGCCCTGCACCATGTCCGCAAAGTGACCGTCGCGCCGGAAGATCATGGCCGAACCGTCCTCCTGGCTGATCTCGACGAGCGCGCCGAGTTCAACCGGCGGCGATCCTGCCGACGCAAGACGCCGGGGCACGGGAATCGCGGCCATGTCCTGGCCCCAGACCCGGCCGGCACGGGGGAAGCGGACATTTATGTCCAGCGGGTCGCGCCCCTCGCCACGCGGCGAGACACCCGCGACCTGTCCGGAAAAGGCCAGTGCGATCGTGTCGAGAATATCCTCATGGCGCACGCCATAATCGGCCGCGCTCGGTTCATCTATGGAGATTTCCAGACGCGGATACGGGTCGCCGATACTGTCATCGACATCGACGATGAAATCGGTTTCCTCAAACAGCTGCCGGACAATCGCGGCCGTCTCGCGCCGGGTCTGCGGGTCGGGTCCATAGATCTCAGCCAGCAGGGTTGCGATCACCGGCGGGCCGGGTGGCACCTCCACGACTTTCGCGCTTGCGCCATCGGGCAGCACCACGCCGGCAAGCGTCTCGCGCAACTCCAGCGCAATCTCGTGGCTGGACCGCTTGCGATGTTCCTTTTCCGACAGGTTGACCTGCAAGTCTCCCAGTTCCGGCGACTGGCGCAGGAAGTAATGCCGGACCAATCCGTTGAAATTGAACGGCGCGGCGGTGCCTGCATAGGCCTGGACCGAGACAACTTCCTCGACATCGCGCATCGCATCGGACAGCGCGAACAGTGCGCGCTCTGTGTCTTCCAGCGTCGCGCCTTCCGCCAGATCGAGCACCACCTGCAATTCCGACTTGTTGTCGAAGGGCAGCAGCTTGACCGGAACCGCACGGGTGGCGAACAATGACAGCGAGGCGAGGGTCGCAAGGCCAACAAGGATCAGGAAAATCCATGCCCGCGCCCGGTTGCGGATCACCGGCTCGGCCACGGATGTATAGAAGCGCGCGATCCGGCTGGCCCCGCCCCCCTCGCCTGCGCCATGACCATGGACAGGCGCACGCCCGGCAATCTTCATCAGCAGCCAGGGCGCGATGCCGACAGCGACAAAGAATGAAAACAGCATCGCTGCGGACGCATTGGCCGGGATCGGTGCCATATACGGCCCCATCAGTCCGGACACGAACATCATCGGCAACAGCGCTGCGATCACGGTCAGCGTCGCAATGATGGTCGGGTTACCGACCTCTGAAACGGCGTCAATCGCGGCCTCTGTCCGCGAGCGGCCATCCTTCATCGCCCAGTGGCGGGCGATATTCTCGACCATGACAATCGCATCATCGACGAGAATGCCGATCGAGAAGATCAGCGC
>CAYXQV010000373.1:0-2236 GCA_964467505.1 uncultured Hyphomonadaceae bacterium
TCATTGGTTTTCCTCATCCTGAGCGAAGTCGAAGGATGGGCGCGCCGCACATGAAAAAGCCCGGCGAGCCTGAACCCGCCGGGCTTTTGCAGCCTCGCTCACATAGCGATCAGCACTTGTAATACATGTCGAACTCGACCGGGTGGGGGTGGGTCTCGAAACGCTCCACCTCTTCCATTTTCAGCTCGATATACGCCTCGATCTGGTCATCATCCATCACCGAGCCCTTCTTGAGGAAGTCGCGATCCTCATCGAGCGCGCCGAGGGCTTCACGCAGCGAGGCGCACACGGTGGGGATGTCCTTGAGCTCTTCGGGCGGCAGGGCGTAGAGGTCCTTGTCCATCGCCTCGCCGGGATCGATCTTGTTCTCGATGCCGTCAAGGCCCGCCATGAGCAGCGCGGTAAAGGTGAAATACGGGTTGCCGGCCGCATCGGGAAAGCGGGTCTCCAGACGCTTGCCCTTGGGGCTCGGCGAATAGGGAATGCGCACCGAAGCCGACCGGTTGCGCGCCGAATAGGCCAGCAGGACCGGCGCCTCGAAGCCCGGCACCAGCCGCTTGTAGCTGTTGGTCGTGGCATTGGCGAAGGCATTGATCGCGCGGGCATGCTTGATGATGCCGCCGATATAGTAAAGGCAGGTCTCGCTGAGATCGGCATACCGGTCGCCGGCAAACAGGGGCGTCGAGCCGTTCCAGATCGACTGGTGGACATGCATCCCTGAGCCATTGTCCGCATACATCGGCTTGGGCATGAAGGTCGCCGTCTTGCCATAGGACGCGGCAACATTGTGGATCACGTATTTGTAGAGCTGCAGCCGGTCTGCCATCACCGTGAGCGTGGAGAATTTCATGCCGAGCTCATGCTGGGCGGGGGCAACCTCATGGTGGTGCTTTTCCGGCTCCAGGCCGATCTCGCCCATCACGGTGAGCATTTCCGAGCGCATGTCCTGTTCGGAATCGACCGGCGGGACGGGGAAATAGCCGCCCTTGGGGCCGGGCCGGTGGCCCATGTTCCCGGTCTCGTATTCCTTGCCGGTATTGGAGGGCAGCTCGACACTGTCAAAGGAATAGCCGGTATTTTGCGGCGCAGTGTTCCAGCGCACATCATCGAAGACGAAGAATTCCGCTTCCGGACCGAAAAAGGCGGTCGTACCGACGCCGGTCGACTGCAGATAGGCCTCGGCCTTCTTGGCCGTGGTGCGCGGATCGCGATTATAGGCCTGCCCGGTCATCGGATCAAGAATGTCGCAGAACACAGCCAGCGTCTTCTGCTGGAAAAACGGGTCGATCATCGCTGTGTCGGGGTCCGGCATCAGCGTCATGTCGGACTCGTTGATCGCTTTCCAGCCATTGATCGACGAGCCGTCGAACATCTGTCCGTCCTCGAAGAAATCCTCGTCCACCATGGACTTGTCGAATGTCACATGCTGCAACTTGCCGCGCGGATCGGTAAAGCGCAGGTCAACGAATTCGACATCCTTTTCGCGCATCATCTTCAAAAGGTCTTCCGACATATTCAGCCCTCCATGGTCGTGTTCGGAATGTTTTCAAAAGTCCGGGGCGCACCAATCCGGCGCGCCTGTCAAGTCAGACGTGCTGGCTACAGCGCCTGGTCGCCGCGCTCGCTGGTGCGGATGCGCACGGCCTCACTGACATCAGAGACGAATATCTTGCCATCACCGATCTTGCCGGTCTGAGCCGCCTGCGAGATGGCATCGATTGCCTTGTCCATCTCGGTGTCGCTGACCACCAGTTCGATCTTCAGCTTCGGCAGGAAGTCGACCACATATTCAGCCCCGCGATACAGCTCTGTGTGTCCGCGCTGGCGGCCAAACCCCTTCGCCTCGATCACTGTCATGCCCTGAAGGCCGATCTCGTGGAGCGCCTCCTTCACATCGTCCAGCTTGAAGGGTTTGACGATGGCTTCAATCTTCTTCACGACGCGCGCTCCCGCTCTGGTTTCCGGCTAAGTCTGGCCAAACCGTTAACCGCGCAAGGCCGGGTCTGGCCAGAGATGACGCGCTGCAAAGCCTTGTGGGGCGGGTGCGTGCACAAAAAGCTGGCAGCAGTGCACAGGGATTGAGCGCTCATAAGTGACGCCCGCGTCATTGTTTTTGGCGCCCGTTCATGATAGTGATTAGTTGACGTGTGTTGAAAGAACAAACCCATGCGAGAGATCCTGCCCAGAAACGACCCGTCCGTTCTGGACCCGACGCGCGATCCGGTGCGCTTCAGGC
>CAYXQV010000374.1:0-2224 GCA_964467505.1 uncultured Hyphomonadaceae bacterium
CATCCCGGATTGAGCAGTCTCCAGGAAGTCTGTACGGCGACCGCCTGAAAAAGAGGCGTATACTGCAGAACAACTTCATGCATAGGCGATCGTCATCACTTCGAGGGGTTGACGTAATGGAATATAAAGTCAAACCGCCGATCCTGAAGGCAGCCATCAAGGAGTCCGACTTTTCGGTGGTGATTACTACCGACGAGCTGGACCCGCCGGGTCCAATTATCGTGCACGTCAATGATGCCTTCAAGCGCATGACGGGCTACACGCGCGAGGAGCTCATTGGCGCCACGCCGCGCATTCTGCAGGGTGCGGATACTAATCGCAAGGTCCTGAAACGACTCAAGTCGAACTTGCAAGCCGGTGACTCTTTTGAGGGCCATACTTGGAACTATCGCAAGGATGGCACCCCTTTTCTGGTGGAGTGGACCATTGCACGTTTGCGCCATGACGGTACGGGAATCGACTATTTCTTCTCCGTGCAGCGTGACATCACTAAGCTGTCCGCCAGCGAGGAAAGAATCGATGGTCGAACCCGCCGATTGAACGCTCTCCTGAACTCGGCCGGTTCCAACTATGACCCCATCACCGGCGCTCTTAACCATCGGGGCATGCTGTTACGCTTGCAGCGCCTGATTGACGGGACAGCTGCAGAGCATTCGGTAATTGGGCTCGTGTCTCTGAAATTCAGGCGCCTCGACCGAGTTGATCAAGCCTTCGGCGTCGAGACGGTCAATCAACTTCTGAATGATCTGGGCAGACGCCTCGGCAATCGGCTCAACGATAGCGAATCGCTCGTTCGTTCCCACGAGCACACTTTCGCGGTGATTGTCCCTGTGGATGCTGATGTGCCGAGCGATCCGGACCAGTGTCTGATGGCCCGGGCCCGCGCGCTTGTCGCCGCCCTCACCGAAAAAGGCTTTGAGGTCGCCGGCGAACTTCTCCAAGTCGAGGTCAGTGCAGGAATCGCCCGTGCACCGACCGATAGCCAACACGCTCGGGAGCTCGCGCTCCTGGCCGAAGAGCTCACCGAGGGCGCAAGCAACACGGACGCGGACCCTATCCGCTGGGCCGATCACAGCATCCAGGGGACACAGCGTCGGAAGATCGCGCTCGAGGGCGCGCTGCAGCGCGCCGTCTCTGAGAAAAAACTGGTACTTTTCTATCAGCCCATCATGGACCTGTTTAGCGGCGAGGTGGTGGGAGCGGAGGCACTGCTGCGCTGGCCTCAGCCCGAGGAATACGCCCCCATTGGGCCAGACCAATTCATCCCCCTGGCCGAAGAGCTCGGGCTCATGAATGAGCTTGGCACGCAGGTTTTCGAGGACGCCTGCCTTCAACTTCGAAGCTGGCAAGAGCGACCGGGCAATTCGACGTTCTGGGTGTCGGTCAATGTCGCCCCGACCCAGCTTAGTGACCCAAGCCTGACCGACCGCTTTCTCGCCATCACGCAGACGATGGACTTGTCTCCGGGTTGCGTGAAAATCGAGATTACCGAGGGTGCATTGGAACAGGACCTGGATGATATCCGCAATGTAATCGACGAGCTGGTGAATGCGGGCTTCCCGCTTGCCCTGGACGACTTCGGTACGGGCTATTCCTCGCTAAATCGACTAATCGATATGCCGTTTGATCTCATCAAGGTCGATAGAGCATTCGTCTGCGAGGTGCCGGACGGGCGCGGGGCCGGTGTAGTGGCTAGCCTGTCACACTTGGTTCGCCATCTGCACATTGACTCCCTCGGCGAAGGCGTGGAGACCGCTGAGCAGGAAGCATTTCTGCGCGACTACAACTACCGCTACGCGCAAGGATTCTATTACGCCAGGCCCATGGCAGTAGATGCCTTTGAGGCCTGGATGGGTTGGTAGCAAACGCAGGCATAGGAAGAATGCCCGGGTGATGCTGGAATTTTCTCGGAAGCGTCTGAATCTATCAACGGTTATGCTTAGCCGGAGTCACGCGAAGCCTGTGGAATTGATCTCGTCGGCTGAGTCCAGGAGCAATAGAAATGGAAATGTTTCACTATCTGATTGGAAGCGGCGACGACTTGGCCGGCGTTGGGCTGTGCCGGCACGAGCGGCGCCGGACCGCGCGCCGGCAAAGAGCACGGCCTGTGGTCGGTTTTCTGCGATTCAGTGAGGCACGCCGGTGCGCTGCACGCAGACAGGCGGCGCGCGGCTTTCGAGCCACAGACCGGGAAGATCCTTGCTCGCCAGGTGCCGCGGGATGC
>CAYXQV010000375.1:0-2216 GCA_964467505.1 uncultured Hyphomonadaceae bacterium
TTCTCGTTCCTCGACACCGAGATCACCAAGGTTCTGACACCGACAGATGATGTGCTCGAAGGCGGCGAACTGGCCTTTGCGCCGGAATTCCAGGGCAATCTGCGCGCACGCTATGAGTGGCCGCTGGAGTTTGGTGGGCGTGATTACACCGCACATGTTCAGCCGCAAGTGGTCTACTCGTCGAGCTCCTTCTCGGACATCATCGAGATCAACAAGGCCAAGCTCGACAGCTACGGTCTCGTGCATTTCGCCACGGGCCTCAGCCGTGACAATTGGAGCGTCGAGGCTTTCGTGCGCAACATCACCGATGAGGATGCCGAGCTGAGCAATGATTTCGTGTTCGACCGCGAGCGCGTCAGCATTGCCCGCCCGCGCACCTATGGCGTGCGGTTCTCGGTCGATCTGTGATCTTGAAAAGTGCGGCGATCTGAAAACGCCGCGCACGATCAAACAGCAAAGCGCCCCGTCCATGCGGCGGGGCGCTTTCATTTAGCGGCCGCCGGGACATAGGGTTTGCCAGACGCGCGCGCATCTGGTTTTCAATGGGGCGTCTGAAAAGCCCTCTCGAATGCGTGGAGACTGACAATGCCTGAAGGCCCCAAAGGCCATGCCGACGCCCTGAAATCGGCACAAGCCGCGATCTATGACGGCAAGTTCGACGCAGCGCTCGAAACGCTTTCCGGCATCCTCGCGCAAGACCCCGGACACGCTGACGGGCTTTATATGACGGCGGTTTGCGAGCGTTATCTGGGCCGCAATGACGGCGCGCAGATGACGCTTGATGCGCTGAAAGCCAGCGCCCCGGAATTCGGCCGCGCCTACCAGGAAGAGGGTCACCTGCTGCGCCAGGCGGGCGAGAGCCAGCGCGCGCTCGTCGCCTATCAGCGCGCCTGCCGTTTCAATCCCGCGCTCGCCGCAAGCTGGACCGCACAGGCCGAAATCCTGACTGCGCTCGGCCAGAGCGAAGCCGCCCGCAACGCTCAGCTCCAGGCCGACTGGCTGAAAGCGCAACCTGAGCAGCTTGTTTCGGTTATGCACCTGTTGCACGAGGGCAAACTGGTCAAGGCCGAGCAGGCCTGCCGCGCTTTCCTGCAAAAGACCCCGCACCATGTCGAGGCGATGCGCCTGCTGGCCGAGATCGGATCGCGTTTCGGGGTGCTGGAAGAAGCTGAATTCCTGCTGGAAAGCGCCATCGCGTTCGAACCGGACAATCTTCAGGCGCGGCTCGATTACATCACCGTCCTGCGCAAGCGCCAGAAATTCGCAGATGCGCTGGCGCAGGCGAAATACCTGCATGACCTGCAGCCCGAAAACCCGCGTTTCCAGTCGCAATATGCCATTGAGAGCATGCAGACCGGCGATTACGACACTGCCTTTGCGCTGTTCGACAAGGTTCTCGAACGCGTGCCGAATGATCCGGCCACGCTGACGTCGCGCGGACATGCGCTGAAGACCTGCGGGCGCCAGGACGAGGCCGTCGCATCCTATCATGCTGCGATCACGGCAAAGCCCGATCTCGGCGACCCGTATTATTCGCTGGCCAATCTGAAGACCTATCGCTTCAGCGACGCGGAAGTCGAGGCGATGCGCGAATATGAGGCCAGCGCCGATCTCGGCCATCAGGACCGTATTCATTTCTGCTTTGCACTGGCCAAGGCGATGGAGGACCGGAAGAACTACGAAGCCGCTTTCGAATTTCTCAGGCGGGGAAACGAGCTGAAACGGCTGCAGGCGCGCTACACATCGAAGACGATGGACGAGGAATTGCAGGCGCAGGCGGAGATCTGCACACCGGACCTGTTCGCCGCGCAAGCCGGCAAGGGCGATCCCGCGCCCGACCCGATCTTCATTGTCGGCCTGCCGCGCGCCGGCTCGACCCTGATCGAGCAGATCCTTGCCTCTCACAGCCAGGTCGACGGCACGCTGGAACTGCCCAATATCCTCGCCCTGTCACACCGGCTGCGCGGGCGCAAACGGGTGAGCACGCAGACCCGCTATCCGCGTATCCTTCACGACCTGTCGGGCGAGCAGCTGCGCGAACTGGGCCGCGATTATATCGAGAACACCCGCATCCACCGCGCCGGCGCGCCCTTCTTCACCGACAAGATGCCGAACAATTTCCGCCATATCGGGCTCATTCACCTGATCCTGCCTAATGCGAAAATCATTGATGCGCGGCGCGAGCCGATGGCCTGCTGCTTTTCAGGCTTCAAGCA
>CAYXQV010000376.1:0-2214 GCA_964467505.1 uncultured Hyphomonadaceae bacterium
ATCTTGTCGGCTATGGTGAGGAAGGGGATTGACGCCCCGGCGCTGGCGCGCGTTAACCCTTCGTGCAGATGCATGCGAGGAGCTGAGGGTGATGTGGATATCAACGGGAATGGCTGCGCTTGTTGCCGGACTGGTGCTGGTGGGCTGCGATGCCGTCAAGGTGCCGGGCCTCGATCGCGATGATGAGGCGCCCGCCCCGCCGGCTGAAACCGGGCCCGACGAGGTGGCAGGCGACACCGCTGAAGGGGCGTCTGGCTCCGCACACTCGCGTGATCGCGACGCGCCAGCGCCCGGTGACAGCGTCCGGGCTGACGCGCCCCTGCCCGGCGGCTTGCCGGCCGATGGCGACGCCGAAAGCCGCGACCCGCTCCAGGACGTTTCGGCAAGCGATCCGAACGCGACCGAGCCCCTGCAAAGCCTGGCGCAGATCAATGCCAAGACATGCGGCCTGCCTGAAGACAGCGAGCCGACGCCGACCGTGGCCGAAGTCGCCTCCGCCGGCCCGCCCGAGGCACCGACCGGCCCGCAGCCAGAGTCAGCAGCATTCGGCACTGCGGCGGTCGGGGGTATCGCGGCCAGGCTGACGGCTTTTCCCGGCATCGTGAAGATGGAACCGCGCAATATCCGCGAAAGCGGCAGCATTGCCAGCGGTCATTGTGGCGCAACACGGCTCAGCGCGCGCTGGTTCGTCACCGCGGCACACTGTATTGATGAGGGCTATGACGAGATCCGCTTCATTGCCGGGGTCGAGAATATCCGCGATGATGAAAATGCGTTTATCGCCGAGGCGGAGATTTCGGTATGTCACGCCGCCTATGATGGGCGCCGTTCGAACTTCTCCAATGATGTGGCCCTGCTGCGCCTGTCGGAAGCCGATGCGGCCCGGCTGGGCGATGTGCCTGTCGCCAATGTCGCAACGACGCAGAAGCCGCTGACGCCCTTCAACTACCCGACAGCCGAGATGGCCGGCTGGGGACTGACCGGCTTTAGTGAGTCGCTTTCGCCGGTCCTTCTCAGCGCACCGCTGAACGTGGTGTCGACCGGGCCAGGCATGATCGTCATTTCCTCGCGCAATGGCTCTGGCCCGTGTGTCGGCGACAGTGGCGGCCCGCTTTACATCACCGAGGAGGACGGCAAGAAGGTGGTTGTCGGCGCACTCTCTGTGGTCGAGCAAAACGCCGAGGGTGCGTTCTGCGAGGGCGAGTATCGTGGCCGCTACACCAACCTGCAGGGCTATGTCGGCTGGATGGAGAGCGTCACGAGAGTCTGTGATGCCCAGCCGGAACTTTGTCGCTGACGCAGGCGGAGCCTGAGGCATGCCATATCGCTCACTTGATCCCGACAGAATCATCAAGACACTGGAGCTTCTGAAAGCACGGATCGAGGAGCGGTTTGCCGGGCGCGGCATCGTCGCGGTCTGTGGCGAGCTGATCGAGACCGGACGGCGCGATGCAGATCGTTCGCGAAAGCTGGCCCGGCCGGCCTATTTCCTGCGGCTGGGGATCGCGCTGATAATTCTCGTTGCCGGCGGCGTGCTCGCCTATGGCCTGTCCACCTATCGCACACCGGATCTGGACGCCGAGCCGTTTGATGCCTTTCAGGGCGTCGAGGCGATCCTCAACATTGCGCTTCTCGCCGGCGCAGGCATCTGGTTCCTGCTCAATCTCGAAGCGCGCATGAAGCGGGGACGGATTCTCGCAGACCTGCACGAACTGCGCTCGATCGCCCATGTCATCGACATGCACCAGCTGACCAAGGACCCGACGCGGGTCATCGGCGATGTGCAGGGCCCGTCGACCCGATCCTCGCCGGTGCGGGACATGACCGCGTTCGAACTGTCACGCTATCTCGATTATTGCACCGAAATGCTCTCGCTCACCGGAAAACTGGCCGCCATGTATACATTTGCCACCCGCGACGGGCTCGTGATCGCAGCCGTCAACGAGATCGAGGAGTTGACCACCAACCTGTCGCGCAAGATCTGGCAGAAGATCATGATACTCGAACAGCTGAGCGGTGACGAGCGCGCTGCGCGGGTCGCGCCCGGCAATGACATGCAAGCCGAGGCCGACCGGCTTGCATCGCGCAAGCCAACGGCCAACGACACATGTTCGCCGCTGCATCCGTTTGCACTTCAAGGCCCGGACGAGGACGGTTGAACAGGCCGCAAACTGCTTTAACAGGCTGCTGAAAAGCGCAAAGGGGCTGTTTCTG
>CAYXQV010000377.1:0-2198 GCA_964467505.1 uncultured Hyphomonadaceae bacterium
CATCATGAAATGGATGGGCGGCAAGGACGGCGACGATCCTGTCGTGCTTTGTGGCAAGGGCGTGTGTTTCGACACGGGCGGCATTTCGCTCAAGCCCGGCCCCGGCATGGAAGACATGAAGGGCGACATGGGCGGCGCGGCGGCGGTGACCGGCACCATGCTGGCACTGGCCAGGCGAAAGGCGAAGGCGAATGTGATCGGGATTGTCGGCCTGGTCGAGAACATGCCGGACGGCAATGCCATCCGGCCGGGCGACATCCTCACCTCCGCATCCGGCCAGACGATTGAAGTGCAGAATACCGATGCCGAAGGCCGGCTCGTTCTGTCAGACGTGCTATGGTACGCACAGGAGAAGTTCTCGCCGCGCGCAATGATCGACCTGGCCACACTGACAGGTGCGATCATCATTGCGCTCGGACACGAACATGCGGGACTTTTCTCCAATGATGACAAGCTTGCCGAGGCGATTGGTGCGGCTGGCAAGGCGAGCAACGAAACGGTCTGGCGCCTGCCGCTGGGCGATCCATATGACAAGCTGCTGAAATCGAAGTTTGCCGACATGCGAAATATTGGCGGGCGGACTGCCGGCTCGATCACCGCAGCACAGTTCCTGCAGCGCTTTGTCAACAAGGACATTGCCTGGGCGCATCTCGACATTGCCGGCGTGGCCTGGAAGGACGGCGCAAAAGACGCAACCGATCCGGCATGGGCCTCAGGGTTTGGCCCGCGCCTGCTCAATCAGTGGATTGCGGACAATTACGAGGCCTGAGCACAGGCAATGACGCAGGCACCCGCTCCGGAATGGTGGTTCTACCATCTCGAACGCTCCGGCCTGGAGCAGGCCGCCGCGCCGCTGATCGAGAAATGCCTTGAACGTGGCTGGCGGGTGCTTGTGGTGTCGGCGCAGGCGGAGCGACGTGCCAGGCTCGACGAGGCGCTTTGGACCTTCCGCGATGACAGCTTTCTTGCGCATGGCGAGGCGGGCGCGGCCGGGCTCGATCCGGCGCGCCAGCCTGTGCTGATCTCGCCAGGGTCCGAGAACCTCAACGACGCGCAAGCCGCACTGCTCCTGGATGGCGCCGACCACCGCGTGGACGCAGGCTTTGCCCGGTGCATGGTGATGTTCGACGGCGCCGACACCGAAACCCGCGCGACCGCCCGCGCCCAGTTCAAGGCCGCGAAAGATGCCGGCCTGACCTGCCGCTACTTCCAGCAAACGCCAAAGGGCGCCTGGAAGGAAGCAGGTGTCTGATCGCTCCGGGCGCCCCGCATGAAGGCTCGCAACCGACACAGGAACCGCCGTCTTGCTGAAGGGGTCAGGGCCCGCGGCGAAAGCGAACTGTACCTTCTGATCCGCTATGGACTGGTTGGCGCGCTTGCCATGCTGGTCCACACGGCGGTGTCGGTCTCGCTCCTCCTGCTGACAGGGCTTTCCCCGCTTTATGGGCATGTGACGGGATTCGTGGCCGGCTTTGTCGTGGCGGCCATGGGCCATGCGGTATACACATTCCGGCTTGAGCGCGGTCACGGCCCGGCAATTGCCCGTTTTTTCCTTGTCGCGCTTGTTGCGCTGCTCGCCAGTGAGGTAGCGCTAGCACACTTTATCGGAGCCTGGGGAATGGCGCCGCTCAACGCGCAGCTGGCCGCGATCGCATTATCGGTAACCTGCTCATTCACACTCGCCCGGCTGTGGGCCTTCTGAAGAGCCATGATGCGCGTTCAGCCCGCGCAACGCAGCGGTTGCCGTCAGCGGTTGCGCCAGCTATAGGCGCGGTCTCACATCAATAGATACCCCAGCCATCAGGAGCCAGTCATGGCCATCCAGCGCACGTTTTCCATCATCAAGCCCGACGCCACGGCCCGCAACCTGACCGGCGCGGTCAACACGGTCATCGAAAATGCCGGCCTGCGTATCATTGCGCAGCGCCGCATCCAGATGACCGAAGGCCAGGCCAGGCGCTTCTACGAGGTCCATGCCGAGCGGCCCTTCTATGGCGAACTGGTTGACTTCATGACCTCCGGCCCGGTCGTGGTGCAGGTGCTTGAGGGCGAAAATGCGGTTGCAAAATACCGCGACGTCATGGGTGCCACCAATCCGCAAGAGGCCGCCGAGGGCACCATCCGCAAGCTCTACGCAAATTCAATCGGCGAAAATTCGGTGCACGGCTCCGACAGCGAAGAGAACGCCGCACTGGAAA
>CAYXQV010000378.1:0-2189 GCA_964467505.1 uncultured Hyphomonadaceae bacterium
GGGCGGGGGCATGCAGCCGCAGGGCCATGTCCAGATCATTCTCAACCTGATCGACCATGATATGGGCCTGCAGGAGGCCGGCGATGCCGCGCGCTGGCGCCATGATGGCGGCTGCGAGCCGACCGATGACCTTCGCGGCGATAGGTGTGAAGGCGATATGGGCGTGGTCAATGTCGAGACGGGCATTCCGGCTGCAACTGTCGCCGAACTGGAAGCGCGTGGCCACAAGGTGCGTGTCGGCGGCGCGGGCTATGGCGGCTACCAGGCGATCATGCGCGATTTTGAGACCGGGGCCTGGATCGCAGCCACGGAAATGCGCAAGGATGGTGCTGCCGACGGCTACTGAGCGCAAGGGCTTTAATCGCGCGCAGTGGCCTGGCCGTCCCGGACTTCCACGCGTTGTGCGCGGTCACCGAAGGCATCGAAAAGGAAGCTCTCGGTCCCGGTCAGCCAGGCCTGGCCGGGCAGGGCTGACAATTCATCATAAAGTGCAGCGCGCCGGTCGCCATCGAGATGCGCCGCAGCCTCGTCCAGCAGCAGGAGCGGCGCTGCGCCCGCGCCAGTAGCCGAAAGCGCGTGGGCCGAGGCGAGGACAAGGCCGATCAGCAGCGCTTTCTGCTGGCCTGTCGAAGCGTCGCGGGCGGGCAATCCGCTTGGGCCGTGCATGACGATCAGATCGCAGCGATGAGGACCTTTCAGTGTCCGGCCTGCCTGCGCATCGGCGCGCCGCATCTGTCGCCAGCGCTCGCCCAGCATGTCCTCGATCTCCGCCGGCCCGGCACCGGTTGCTGCCAGCCCCTCGGCCTCGCCTTCGAGGCTGATGATCGCTCTTGGGAAAGCCCCTTCCGGGCGCGCAGCCATGCTGGCCTGCAGCTTTTCCAGGACCAACTGTCGCGCAATGGCCATGTGCGCACCCGCCTCGGCCATCCGCGCTTCGATCGCATCGGCCCAGGCCGGGTCGATGGACGGACGTTCAAGAAGTGCGTTGCGCTCGCGCATGGCCTTTTCATAGCGCGCGGCGGCCGGACCATGGGCGGGCATGTGTGCCATGACCTGGCGGTCGAAGAAGCGACGTCGCTCACTCGCCCCGCCGCGAAAGACCGTGTCCATGGCCGGGGTGAGCCAGACGATACGCACCAGGTCTGCTAGGTCGCCGGCCTGCGCCTTCTCGCCGTCGATGCGCAGTGTCCGCTTGGCCGATCCGCCCGTCATGTCCAGCCCGACACCGATGCGCCGGTCGCCAAGCTCGCCGGCCACCGTCCATGCGCCCGCGGCATCATGCCGGCCGAGTTCGCTCAATGCAGCGCTGCGCAGCCCGCGCCCGGGCCCGAGCTGGCTGATCGCTTCAAGCAGGTTGGTCTTGCCCGCGCCATTGGGCCCGAACAGGCAGACATGGCGTGCATCAAGCGTCAGGTCGAGCTGCGCATAATTGCGAAAATCACTCAGGCGCAGGCGGGTCAGGGCGGTCATGGCGACCGGATCTTGTCAAACTCTCAGCGGCATCAGCACATAGCGGGCGTGTGCGTCTTCCGGGTCGAGGACGAGGGCGGGGCTGGCCGGGTCATTGAACATGAATTCCGCTTCGCTGGCTTCGATCTGGCCGGCAATGTCGAGCAGATACCTCGCATTGAAGCCGATCTCCATTGGCTCGGAGCTGTATTCGGCCTCGATTTCCTCCTGGCCGGCGCCGGTCTCGGCATGGCTGACCGCGAGGATGAGCCGGCCCTCCTCAAGTGAGAGCTTGACCGAGCGTGAGCGCTCTGCCGATACGGTGGAGACCCGGTCGACAGCGGCCTCGAACGCCTTGTTGTCGACACTCAGCTTGCGGGTGTTGCCCTGCGGAATGACGCGGGCATAGTCAGGAAAACTGCCATCTATGAGCTTGGCGGTCAGAACCGCGTTGCCGGAGCGGAAGACGATCTTGGCATCGGAGACCTGGAGACCGACCGGCTCGGTTGCCGTGTCGATCAGGCGGCGCGCCTCGGCAATGGCCTTGCGCGGCACGATCACGCCCTCCAGCCCCGTGGCGCCTTCCGGCAGCACCATTTCGGCCAGGGCCAGCCGGTGTCCGTCCGTGGCGACGGTCCGCAGCACCGGGCCGGTCTCACCTTCGGCGGCATGGAGATAGACGCCGTTGAGATAATAGCGGGTCTCCTCGGTCGAGATTGCAAACCGGGTCTTGTCGATCA
>CAYXQV010000379.1:0-2184 GCA_964467505.1 uncultured Hyphomonadaceae bacterium
TCCGCCATTTCACGCAGCAGCGCCGGGGGGGTGAACCGCTCGCCATATTTCGCCGCCAGCCGGTCGGCCTCGGCAACAAATTCCGGGATACCCCAGATCAGGTCCATATACGAGACGCAGCCGCCGGTATAAGGCGCAAAGCCCCAGGCGAGGATCGAGCCGATATCGCCGTCGCGCGCATCATTGATCACGCCTTCTTCAAAGCAGCGGGCCACCTCGATCGCCTGGCGCACCAGGAAACGGTTGGTGAGGTGCGTCTTCATCTCCGGCGGGCATTCATCCACCGTCACTTCCAGGCGGGTGTTGAGGTCCGGCCAGAGGCGTTCCGGTCGGCCCTTCTCATTATAGTCATAAAAGCCCTTGCCGGCCTTGCGACCGACGCGGCCATTGTCCTCGACCAGCCAGCCGAGAAACTGGGTGCGATCATCAGACTGGATATCCACGCCCGTGGCCTCGGCAGTGGCGCGGGTGACTTTCAGCGCGGTGTCCAGGCCGACCGAGTCGGACACTTCAAGCGGGCCCATCGGCATGCCTGACTGGCGCCCGACATTCTCGATGATCGCCGGCTTGATGCCCTCGGCCAGCATTTCCATGCCTTCGCGGGTGTAGGTGCCAAAGCAGCGCGAGGTGTAGAAACCACGAGAGTCATTGACCACGATTGGCGTCTTGCGGATCGCCAGCACATAGTCGATCGACCTGGCGAGGGTCTCCTCGCTGGTCTTCTCGCCATTGATGATCTCGACCAGGCCCATCCGCTCGACCGGCGAGAAGAAGTGAATGCCGATGAAGTTTTCCGGCCGCGCTGAGGCCTTGGCCAGCCCGGTGATCGGCAGGGTCGAGGTGTTGGAGCCGAACACGGCTTCCTCGCCCAGAACCGCTTCGGCCTGCTGGGTGATCTTCGCTTTCAGCTCTTCACTTTCAAACACCGCCTCGATGACGAGATCGGCGCCGCGGAAATCCTCGTAATCATCTGTGGTGGTGATCAGTTCCAGCAGGGCGTCGCCCTTTTCCTGCGTGGTCTTGCCGCGCGAGATGTCTTTCTCGACCAGCTTGCGCGAATAGTCCTTGCCCTTCTCGGCATTTTCCTTCGACACATCGACCAGCACGGTCGGGATGCCGGCTTTCGCCTGCACATAGGCAATGCCCGCACCCATCAGGCCGGCACCGATCACCGCGACCTTGTTGAACTGCGTTTTCGGATATCCTGCCGGGCGGTTGGCACCCTTGGACAGTTCCTGCATCGACAGGAACAGCGAGCGGATCATCGCCTTGGCTTCCGGGCGCGCTTGCGTGTTGATGAAGTAACGCGTCTCGATCCGCAGGCCGGCATCGATCGGCACCTGAATGCCCTCATAGACGCAGGAGAGAATGTTCTTCTGGGCGGGGAAATTGCCATAGGTCTTGGCCATCAGCATGGCGTTGGACATGGTCATGACCTGTCCGGCACCGGGCGATCTGTGCGGCACGCCGCCGGGCACCTTGAAGCCCTTTTCATCCCAGGGTGCCTTGGCCTCGGGATTGGCCTTGACCCATGCCTTGGCCCGCTCGACAAGCTCTCCGGTCGGCGCAAGTTCCTGAACGACGCCCATCTTGTGGGCCTTTTCGGCGTTGAAGCTCTCTCCCTGCAGGATCAGCGGCAGGGCCTCCTGCACCCCGATCAGGCGAGGCAGGCGCTGGGTTCCGCCGGCACCTGGCAGCAAGCCGATCTTGGCTTCCGGCAGGCCAAACTGCAGCTTGGGATTGTCATTGGCCGCGACGCGGTAGTGGCAGGCCAGCGCCACTTCAAGACCGCCGCCAAGCGCAAGCCCGCCGAGCGCGCAGGCGACCGGCTTGCCGCAGGTCTCCAGCTGGCGCAGCGTGCGGTTGAGCGCGAAGCCGCGCTCGAACTGGGCCGCTTTCAACTCCGCTTCGGACATCTCGCTTTCGGGCTTGCCGCCGGCCTGCTGGCCCATCTCGCCAAGATCGGCCCCGGCGCAGAAGCCGCTCGGTTTGCCCGACGAGATGACAAGGCCCTTGATCGCGTCATTGCTCGCGACCTCGTTCGTGATCGTGATAATGTCGGCGATGGCCTTGGCCGTAAGCGTGTTCATGCTGCGGCCCGGCACGTCGAAGGTGGCGTGGGCGATGCCGTCGCTGTCGATGTCCCATTGGAATGTGGTGAGGTTCATGTGTGTTTACTCCCTT
>CAYXQV010000380.1:0-2179 GCA_964467505.1 uncultured Hyphomonadaceae bacterium
TGGCTCATGACCTGCAGGCGCAATCTGAATGCGAGGCCCGAAAGCCGGCCCTGTCGCCTGGCCTTGTCTCGGATGGTGCGCGGGCTGGAAGCGAAACGCGCCGCCGTGAGGACGATTTGAATTCGGCATTCTATCGGAACAATGGTGCTCGTCATCGCTGTCATTGCGTCTCGAGCGTTCACCATCAAGCGAGCAGCCGACAATCTCCGTCCGCGTCCACAGTCCACTCCCAGCGGGCTCAAGTCGCTTTGAACCCCTATTGCTCATGTCTGCAATCGGGATGATCCCACCGGCAGCTTTGGGCGCATTTCCAGACATTAAGTTTGGGGACTGATCAGGGCGTTTAAGGGCAAGCTACGCCGGATGCCTGACAACAGATTGATCGCCGTTTTCAAGGACTAAGCTCGTTCGCTTCACGGGTATATGCGCCATCGCAGTTCTCCGGGTCCATCCTCCGGGCCTTTGGAAACCCGCGCGCGCGCAGGGAAACGAGCCAGCGCTTGCCGCCTCCCGCAGTGCTGTGCATAAATCTCACAGCAAGGTGAGGGACGCAGCATGGATGAGCGCGAACAGGCAACCGAGAAACTCAAGGTCTTCGTCTCCTACAGCCGAAGGGACGTGGCCTTTGCCGACCAGCTGGTGGCCATGCTGGAGGCGGCGGGCTTTGAGCCGCTGATCGACCGCCACGAAATCAATCCCGGCGACGACTGGCAGCCGCGCCTCGGCGCGCTGATCTTTGCGTGCGATAAGGTGGTGTTCATCCTGACGGAAAACTCCGCCGCCTCGCCGGTGTGCCAGTGGGAGGTGGACGAGGCCGAGCGGCTGGGCAAGCCGATGGTGCCGATCACGCTCGCGCGGCTGGTGGACGTCGCCCCGCCGCGCCAGCTGGCGGCGAAGAATTACATCTATTTCTATGCCGACCCGGAAAAGCCCGGCTCGGGCTGGTTCACCGGCAGCCAGGAGCTTGAAGCCTGGCTGCGCACCGATCTTGCCTGGACACGCCAGCGCACGCGGCTGATGGAGCGCGCCAGCCAGCATGGCGCAGGCCCGGTCGACGCGCTTCTGATGCGCGGCGAGGAACTGGCCGGCGCGCTGGACTGGGCCGCGCGAACGCCGAAGGGCGAGACGCTTCCGGCAGAGCTGGCCGCCTATATCGCGGCGAGCGAAGCCCATGAGGCGCGGGTGAAGGCGCAGGCCGCCTCTGACCTGGCCGAACGCGAAGCCGCGCTGGCGCGGGCCGAGGCGGCGGTGGCGACCGAGCAGGCGGCGCTGGCCAAGGCGGAGGCGGCCCAGCGCGGGCAGGCGCGCGCGGTCGGGCTGGGGCTGGTGGCGGCGCTGGTGCTGACGGCGCTGGCGGGCGTGTTCGTCTATCTCGCCGCACAGACGGAGCTTCGGGCGGGCACGCTGCGTGCCCAGCTTTTTGCGGGGGAGGCGGCGCGGCTGAGCGGCGAGGGCCTGCATGACAAGGCCATGCTGGTCAGCCTGCTGGGCGACCCGCTGGCGCGCGAAGGTGTGCTTGCGCCTTGGCTGCGCGAGGAGAACCCTGCCGCGCGCACGGCGCTGGAACATGGCGTGACGCATAATGTGCTGCTGGGCACGATTGACACCGGAAGCCCCGTTCTTGCCGTCGCCGTGCATCCGACGGACCCGGACCTGTTCCTGACGGGGCATGGAGGTGGCAAAGCCCGGCTCTGGCGCATCGGGCAGGACGCGCCCCTGCAGGTCTTCTCCGGACATGAGCGCTTGGTCTGGTCCGTCGCCTTCCACCCCGATGGCGAGCGCCTGCTCACCGGCTCGGAGGACAGAACCGCCCGGCTCTGGCGTATCGGGCAGGAGGAGCCCCTGCAGGTCTTCTCCGGACATGAGGGCTGGGTCAGTTCCGTCGCCTTCCACCCCGATGGCGAGCGCCTGCTGACCGGCTCGCGTGACACTACCGCCCAGCTCTGGCGCATCGGACAGGACGCGCCCCTGCAGACCTTCTCAGACCATGAGGACTGGGTCTGGTCCGTCGCCTTCCACCCCGATGGCGAGCGCCTGCTGACCGGCTCCTCGGACAGAACCGCGCGGCTCTGGCGCATCGGGCAGGATGCGCCCCTGCAGGTCTTCTCCGGACATGAGAACTGGGTCAGGTCCGCCTCCTTCCACCCCGATGGCGAGCGCCTGCTGACCGGCTCGTCTG
>CAYXQV010000381.1:0-2177 GCA_964467505.1 uncultured Hyphomonadaceae bacterium
CAGGACGCAGACAGCGAATATCGCCAGCAAACCGTGATTGTGACAGGCGTTGCCAAGGAAACCACCGTTTTCCAGTCATCCGCATCGGTCTCTTCGCTGCCTGAAGATGCGATCCGCAATCTGGCGCCGCGCTCGATCAATGAACTGTTTCGCGCCATTCCGGGTGTGAAGTCGGAGGATACGGGCGGGGATGCGAATGCGAATATCAAGGTGCGCGGCCTGCCGATCGCTTCGGGCGGTTCGCGCTATCTGTCACTGCAGGAAGACGGCTTTCCGACATTGCTCGTCGGCGATGTGGCGTTCAGCACTGCCGACAGCTATCTGCGCGTCGACAACACAATCGGCTCTGTCCAGTCGATCCGCGGCGGCTCGGCCTCGACCCAGGCGCCCAATGCGGCCGGCGGGATTATCAACCTGATCTCCAAGAAGCCAACCGAACGCGGCGGATCGCTCGCGCTGACCTCCGGCATCGATTATGAGGCATTCCGTGTCGATGGCGAATATGGCGACCGGCTCCAGAATGGCATTTACTATCATGTCGGCGGGTTTGCCCGCACCGGTGAAGGTGTGCGCGACACGGCTCAGAATCTTGAAGAAGGCTTCCAGATCAAGGCCACGGTCGGCAAGGATTTCGATCGCGGCAATTTCGCCGTTCACTTCAAGCATCTTGATGATCGCGTGCCGACCTTCCTGCCGCTGCCGGCCGAGATCAAGAATGACGGCTCGATCGGGCCGCTGAACGGGCTTGATCTGGGTTCGGGCACAACCTCGCTAGGCATTGAAGATATTGCCCTGCGGCTTGGCGACGAGAGAGACCGCGTCAAGGAAGGTGTCGAGACGCAGATGACCTCTATCGGGTTTGAAGGCTCCTATGAGCTGACCGATATGTTCTCCGTCGATGCCAAGGGGCGTTGGGCCGATATTTCCGGGAATTTCTTCTCGCCATTTCCCGCCAGCCTCGACAGCACGAATGCGGACGGCTCCTCCAACATCAATTTCGTCCTGTTCAACACCGAAGTGCCTGATGTCGGCAACCTGTTCGGCGATGTCTCCTTTACCGGAGAGTTTGACTTCATCACCGTCAAGGCGGGGATCTTCTATGCCGATCAGGCCAGTGAGCAGATCTGGAGCTTCAATGATGCCCGGGCGGTGCTGCGCGGCGGACAGTTCATCACTGACGATCCGGCCAGCACATTCCTCAACCCGGCAGACGGCACCTTCATCAATGGCCAGAGCTTCGGCAATCCGAATTTCGGCAATTGCTGCTCGGTCTACTGGAACTTCGATATCGAGCAGTTCGCGCCCTACATTTCCGGCAATCTCGATTTCGAGGATCTGACGGTTGAAGCCTCCTATCGCCGGACCGAAAACGAGGTTACGGGCGACTTCATCGGCTTCGGGAATGCCATTATCGGGCCATTCGATGTTGATGGTGATGGCGTGATCGCCACCAATGAGCAGGGCGCACAGCGGTTTGATCCTTCCGCAGCGGTCAGCACGGAATATGACGCAAATTTCGACAGCTTCTCGATTGGCGCGAATTATCGCGTCAATGATGGCCTTGCGGTGTTTGCCAACTATTCGGAGGGTGCCTCACTGACCGCGCCCGATCGCTCGACCGGAAATCTGACCATCGCAAATGGTATGGGCACCTCGCCCGACGATGACCTGTTCCTCAACTTCGTCGATCAGTTCGAGGTCGGTCTGCGCCTCCGGTTTCAGGCCGGTGAGCTCAGCCTTGTCTATTTTGATGCGGAAGTGGCAGAGGCGGCTCAGTTCGAAGCCTCGACCCAGAGCGTGATCCAGACCGAATTCGACACCAACGGACTGGAGATCGAAGGCGATTTCACAATCGGGCGCGGCTTCGGTGTGACCGGCAATGCGACCTTCACCGATTCGGAGATTGCTGGCCTGCCGACCAATGCAAATCTTGGCAACCGGCCGCGCCGTCAGGCCCCCTACACGTTCAACATCAATCCCTATTTCGAGGGAGATGGCTTCGATCTGGGGCTGAACATCTTCTCCACAGGTGATGCGCCGGTCCAGGACAATGACCAGTTCGATCTGCCCTCGTATACGACGGTCGGGGCTTATGTGAACTATCTGCTGCGCGACAATATCACGCTCAGCCTTGCGGGTAACAATCTGCTTGATGAGGAAGGCTTCACCGAAGGCGA
>CAYXQV010000382.1:0-2167 GCA_964467505.1 uncultured Hyphomonadaceae bacterium
TGAGCTCGCGCCACTTGCCTTCGGGCAGGTCTGCCAGCAGCAGCGGGCCGATCCGCACGCGCCTGAGGCTGACCACGCGCAGCCCGACAAGCTCACACATGCGCCTGACCTGGCGGTTGCGCCCCTCGCGCAGGATGAAACGCAACCGACCGGCGCCCTCATCGCTGACAGTGGCGGCTTTCAGCCGGCGCCCGTCAAGGTTGAGCCCGTGGCGCAGTTTGGCAAGTCCGGCCGGGGTCACCTCGCCGCGCACCTGGACTTCATATTCCTTTTCCATCCGCGAATCCGGGCCGATCACGGCCTTGGCGACCACGCCGTCTTCCGAGAGGATCAGGAGCCCATGGCTGTCCTGGTCGAGCCGGCCCACCGGCGCGAGCTTGTGACGGCGCGACGGCAGCACGGACGCCTCGCCATGCATCGCCTTGCGGGTCAACAGGCGCACCGCCGGCACCTGTTCACCTTCCGGCGTGCCCGAGACATAACCGACCGGCTTGTTGAGCAGCACGCTGAGCCGGGTGGCGAGCTTTCGTTCCGCCTTGTCGAGCAGGGTGAGCGTTTCGCCGGGCGCGATCTTGTGGCCGGGCGAGGTGAGCGTTTCGCCGCTGATCGACACAAGGCCGCTTTCGATCAGCGCTTCGGCCTCGCGCCGCGAGCAGACCCCCTGCTGGGCCAGCCATTTGTTGACGCGCACGGGTTCGTCGCCCTGAAAGGTTCGGGTAATGGCCATGGCTCAGCTTTTGTCGGGAAGATCGAGCATATGCAAGGGGCGCGCGAAGGCGCCCGAAACCATGGCCGCCAGAAGTCGCGGCGCGGGCGGCACCTGCATGAGCGGTGCGGCGAGCCAGTCGCGAAACAGCGGCAGCAGGCGCGAACGGGACTGGTAGACCGGCGTGAACATCCAACTCATCAACTGGTAGACCCGCACATGGCTGCGCCGCATCCGCAGATAGCGCACCGCAACGCTGGCGGCATCACGCGGCTGGTCGCGCAGGGCACGCGAAAGGGCAAAGGCGTCGAGCAGGGCCATGTTCGCGCCCTGTCCAAGCTGCGGCGATGCGGCATGCCAGCTGTCGCCGATATGAATGAGACGCCCTTTCGCCGGCTGGCCATGGGTGCGATGGCGATAGCTGGCGAAGTCGAGTTCCGCATGGTCGGTGAGCGGGGCGAGCATGCTTTCGGTTTCCGGCCAGAATTCAATCGCCTCGCGCTTCCAGTCGGCGAGTGGCCGGCGCTGCCAGCCCGCATGGTCCCTGCCGGCGAGTGACCAGAAATAGGTCGCCGTGCGCGGCCCGCCGGGCTCGGCCTCTCCCGACGGCATGACCCCGGCCATGCGGTCGGCCCGGCGATAGCGCTGTTCGAGCGCGTCGGCAGGGAAATACACATCCATGGGCCAGGGACGGGTCGCCCACAGCGCGCCGAAGGGCAACTCCCGGCGCGGATGGCTCGATAGCGGCGAGCGCACGCCAAGTGCATCCACCATCAGATCGAACGGCCCCAGACGACGCCCGCGGGTCGAGGTCAGATAGCCGCTGATCGTGTCTGCCGAAGCGATCTGCGTGCCGGCATTCAGCTGGGCGCCCGCCTTCAGTGCGGCTTCAAGCAGCAGGCCGAAAACCGCATGACGTTGAATCCCGACCGCATGCAGGCCCGGGTGGGCCTTGTGGAAACGCACATCAAGGACGGCGCGCCCGCCGCGCTGGCGCGTGCCGTGCAGGCGCGTGATGGAGGCGCCCAGTTCCTCGGCCATCTCGCGCAGTTGCAGCCGTTCCAGCACGGCAAGGCCGGTCTCCTGCAGCATCAGGCCCGAGCCGACGGGCGCAGGGGCCTCGAACTGGTCAAAAATCTCCACCCGGTGGCCGAGACGCGACAGCAGGGCCGCGCTGGCAAGCCCGCCAATTCCGGCGCCGGCGATCGCTATGTCCAGCCTGGCCTCGCTCATGCCCATTCCCCTGGAATCCTTCCCTTCGCCACAACGATATGGCGAAGCAGGGAGTTATGCAGCTACGCGATGCAGTTGGAAGGCCTTACCCGTCATCCGCAGTTACATGGGCGATGGATTGCCGCCGGTCAGAAGTCGATCACCATCACAAGACGTGATAGGCCAGAGCCATCAATCGGCGGGGAGCGATGAAAGACGGTTTCATGACCGCCGCTGCGCTGGCCGCGG
>CAYXQV010000383.1:0-2159 GCA_964467505.1 uncultured Hyphomonadaceae bacterium
CCGATCTTCTGGCCGGTCTTTTTCTGGAACCTTCGCGGCTTCCTGCGGCTGATCCGGCACCTGCGTGAGGACCACCCGCAAGACGGGCAGATTGCCTATGCGGTGACCTGGTGGGGCGGCATCCATGTGGAATGGGTCTATCCGAACGACGCGGCACCCGTTGAGTGCTGGAACACGCCGCTTGCGCATTGCACCCGCCGCATCCGCCTCGCCACATTTGATGTGTTCAATCCTTACCTTTCCCAAACTCCGCCGATCCCTGCGCAGGCAGGGATCCAAGGGTCAGTCTCTGATCCGGGAGCGCTGGTGGCGCGGATCGTCCATGGGTCCATGCCTGCGCAGGGACCGGCGGGACTTGCGGCGGGCACTGTCCCTGAGCCCGGCCACATCAATACGAGCTGAGCCCCACGCGGCCCGGCGCCCTCATGGTGAGCGAAGACGAACCAGAGGGCGCAGCGCGATGCTCCATGGTTCGTCTCCGCTCACCATGAGATTTGTCTGGGTTGTTGCCAAGTCACACGCCCAAACGCCGCCTCCCGCCGGGAGTGCGGGCGCCCGTGCTGGGAACAGCCCTGAGCAAGATCCATCGCGGAGCGCAGCGGAGCGGGGATCAAACGAAGAAAGCCTTGAGCCCGATCCATCGCGCAGCGATACGGGAACAGAAAATGAAAGCAGCCCGCCCCTGCCGGGGCCTTCTCCGCCTGAATTTGATCCACTGGATCAAATTCTCGCTGCGCGACTGGCTGCGAATGCCATCGCGCAGCTGGCACCCGGGAGAAACTCCCGCGCTTCAGGTCAACTGGCCGCGTCCCGTGCCATGGTGCAGGGCGCAGATGAGGGTGAACAGGCGGCGCGACGTGTCGAAGTCAGTCTCGATCTTGCCCTTGAGGCGTTCGGCGACGAGTTCCGAGCCCTCATTGTGGACACCGCGCCGGGCCATGTCGATGGCCTCGATCTGGTGCGGTGACTGGGTCCGGATGGCGTCGTAATAGCTCTCGCAGATCATGAAATAGTCGCGGATGACGCCCCGGAACGGCGTCATGGACAGGATGAATGTGTGCACCGGATCGTCGGCTTGATCACCGATATCGAAGACCAGTTTGCGCTCCTGCAGCGACAGCGACAGCTTGTAGGGCCCGCCATCATGGCCCTCGACCCCGAACAGGTTTTCCTCGATCAGGTCGAAAATTGCCACGCGCCGCTCATGCTCGGCCTCCGGACCGGAGGCGGCAAGCGTCGACTCGTCAATGTCGATGGAGATCAATCGGTTCTTGCTCATCGCCTCGGCCAAAACTTGCGGAATGGTGGCAGAGCCCAACCCACCCGGCAAGCCCTGCGCGCCCGGCCTGCCTGTCGGCTGTCAGGATCGCTTGCGCCCGTGGTCGGGCGCCTTGCGCGTGGGCCAGGCCACATCGGAGTCGATCAGCGTCGCATCCAGCGCCTCGACATCCAACTCGATCTCGCCATCCCCGGCCAGCAGCACCACGACCCTGCCCTCCGGCTCGCTCTCGCCGGGTTCGAATCGCACCTGGAGGATCGAGACGATGAGTTCCGGCTCGTTCTGGGGCAATCCACGCACCCGGGCCGCCATCACCCCATCGAACCCCAGGATCGAGCGGACCCTCTGGCGCGGACTGCCTGGATGCTCCCAGCGAAACCGGTTGATTTCCAGCGTGAAGCGTCTTTTTCGCGCGGTGTAGGTCAGGTTTCCCGCCTGGCTGACCGCGTCCTGAACGGCAGCGGATATCACCTCCAGGTCCGCAGGGTCCTGAGCCATGAGTTTCAATGGCCTGGGATTCGCCATGATCGATGCCCCCGCAAATCTAGTCCGACAGCCGGGACACGTCTGCCCCGCACGCCGCGAGTTTTCGGTCGAGGCCCTCAAAGCCCCGGTCAAGATGATAGATGCGGTTGACCACAGTCTCCCCCTCCGCGGCAAGCCCCGCAATCACAAGCGAGACAGACGCGCGCAGGTCGGTGGCCATGACGGGCGCGCCCTGCAGGGCGTTCACACCTTTCACGACCGCTTCCTGGCCCCGCACCGTGATGTCTGCGCCAAGGCGAGCCAGTTCCGGCGCGTGCATGAAGCGGTTCTCGAAGATATTCTCACGGATGATCGACGTGCCCTCGGCCAGGGCGACCAGAGCCCTCGTTTTGAC
>CAYXQV010000384.1:0-2153 GCA_964467505.1 uncultured Hyphomonadaceae bacterium
GCTGGCGCCAGCCGAAGATATAGAAGCCGAAATGCAGGATTTCGGTTTCGACAATGGTGCGTGCGGCTTCCTGCGCGGCAAGATCAGCGCGCGGCATGAAGATCTGGCCGACGCAGATTTCGTGGTCGCCCGGCCTGTGACCGGTGCGCTGGATCTGCTCGCGGAAGAAGTCCTGCGGCACTTCGAAACGGATGCCGGCCCCGTCGCCGGTCTTGCCGTCGGCGTCGACCGCGCCGCGGTGCCAGACATTCTTCAGCGCCTTGATGCCCATCTCGACGATCTCGCGGCGCGGCTTGCCGTCAAGCGAGACCACGAGGCCGACGCCGCAGGCATCATGCTCATGGGCCGGATCATAGGCATGCGCGTCAATCAGGCGCTGGCGGTTGGCGAGGTAGCGTTCGGTCTGGTTGGTCATGTCGCGCCCTTTCGGTCTGGGCTGAAGGATTAGTGTTGCGTTCGGTCAGGCCAGTCTTGCGCCATCGGGAAGGCCGGCATCGGGCCCGACAAGGCGGATCGCGCCAGCATCGTCCGCCGCGCCGAGCGTCAGAACCTCGGAGCGGAAAGGCCCGATCTGACGGGGCGGGAAGTTGACGACCGCCATCACCTGTCGCCCGACAAGTTCAGCGGCTGCATAGTTCCCGGTGATCTGCGCAGCGCTTTTCTTCACGCCGACACCTTCGCCGAAATCGATCACCAGCTTCATTGACGGCTTGCGCAAGCCGTCGAGCGGTGCGGCCTCGAGCACCGTTCCCACACGTATGTCCACGGCGAGGAAAGTCTCGAAATCCGTCTCAGGCGCAGGCGGCGCCGATGGATCGAATGTCATGTGGGTCATCGCTTCAGCCCGCAGCACAGACAACGACCATAACAGGTTTCAGCCATCACCACGGGTCCTTTGCTGCTGCTTGGCAATGAAGTCTTTCAGCCCTGCATAGTCCTCCAAAAGAACTGCGGTGCTCGCATAGGCAGCATTGATGCGCGCCGCGCGATCGGCATCTGACATCGGATATTCGTGGGTGAGGCGGTTGCGCAGCGCGATGATCTGCGAAAACCGGTCAGCATCGGCCAGGCCGCCCAGCGTTTCCAGACGGAACAGAACGTCGAGATTCGACATTTCTGCGACATCCTCCCGCGCCAATTCAAGCGTCGGGCGCAGAACCCGGCGAAGGATCGTGTCAGTGAAAAGTTCAAATCGTTTGAGGAAGGCGAACAGGGCGTCGTCGTCCGCAATCGGGAGCGCGCCGATGGTGCCTGGCTCCATCGGAAACAGTGTCGAGACACGGTGCATGGATGCCTCAAGGCTGCCTGCGAGGCGGTCACAGGTCGACAGTCCGCCTGAAAGACGTTCGGGCAGGCCGGTCACAGGACGACCCCCGACTTTCTTGCAACAGTGTGGATATGTTGCGCTGGCCTGTCGGGTGCAGCAAGCAGGATGTCGACCTTGCGCTCCCCAATGCGTTTCCTGATCGTTGTCTCAAGCCTGATTTCGCTTTCAAGCGTGGCCTGCCCCCGGCTGACCTCGACCAGAAGGTCGATGTCGCCGCCGCGTCGGGCAGGATCCGCGCGGCTGCCGAAGAGCGTCACACGAGCGTCGGCGCCAAAGATCTCGGCCACTGCAGATTTGATGGCGGCAATATCCCTGGCTGCGAGCCGCACGCCGCTCAGCCTGTCTGGCATGGAAGCCTGTCTTGTCGTGCGCGTATCCATCGCCTCACTCCGCTGCGATCAAGGTATCGGATTCCGCCAGTTCGCGCATCGCCTCGTGCATTGCGTCGGCCGCGTCACGGCCATCCTTGATTGCCCAGACCACCAGCGAGGCACCGCGCACGATATCGCCCGCCGCAAAGACGCCCTTCACGCCGGTTTCCATCGTCCTGAAGTCGATGCGCACCGCGCCCCAGCGATTGACCGTCAGGCCGGGTTCCTCGAACAGGGCCGGCAGGTCTTCCGGGTCAAAGCCAAGCGCCTTGATCACGAGATCGGCCTTCAACTCGAAACTCTCGCCGGTCCTTTGCGGGCTCTGGCGACCCGACGCATCGGGCGCGCCGAGCTTCATCCGCGAGGCGCGCACCGCCTTCAGCTTGCCGGCCCTGGTGTCGAGGACGGCTTCCGGCGCGGCGAGCCACTCGAAGACGACGCCCTCTTCCTCGGCA
>CAYXQV010000385.1:0-2153 GCA_964467505.1 uncultured Hyphomonadaceae bacterium
GATGATGCCAGCATGGACGCGGCCTTTTCCGCCATCGCTGACAAGTGGGGCAAGATCGATTTCCTCGTCCACTCCATCGCCTTTGCCGGCAAGGACGAGCTTCAGGGCTCGATGGTGGAGAACACCACGCGTGAGGGTTTCTCGCGTGCGATGGAGATTTCCGTCTACAGTTTCATCGATGCCTGCCGGCGCGGGGCCGCGCTGATGCCCGATGGCGGATCGATCATCTGCATGACCTATCTCGGCAGCGAACGCACCGTGCCCTCATATAATGTCATGGGGCTGGCCAAGGCCGCGCTGGAAGCCTCGACCCGCTACGCCGCGCGCGATCTCGGGGCCCAGGGCATTCGCGTCAACGCCATTTCGGCGGGTGCCATGCGGACGCTCTCGCTGGCCGGCATTCGCGGCGGCAAGTCCCTGATGGGCACCGGGCGCGACTGGTCGCTGCTGAAGGAAGACACGCGCATGGAAGGCGTGGCAGGCTGCGCGCTTTACCTCCTGTCACCGCTTGGCCAGTCCATTGCCGGCGAAGTGATCCATGTCGATGCCGGCTTCCATGTTGTCGGCGTTCCGGAGTTGGCGCAGGAGTAAAGCGTTTCCGACTTCGGAGGAAACGCGAAGGTGGCCAGGGGCCGCCCGGTGCGAACGCGCCGCCCCCGCGGAGCCGTTGGCGACAGCCAACTGGCGTGAGCGCAAACAACTGGCGCGGGCGGAGCGGCGCGGCTATATATTCATTCTGAATAATGGAGCACGCCATGGCCACCACATCCCTCTCCCTCGGCCCCCATTGGGAGGCCTATATCAAGGCACAGGTCGAAAGCGGACGCTATGCCAGCGCCAGCGAAGTGATGCGCGAAGCCCTGCGCCTGCAGGAGGCGCGCGAAGCGAAGCTGGAAAGGCTGCGCGCCCACCTGCAGGAAGGCGTCGACCAGATCGAGCGCGGAGAGTTCATCGAGGATATCGATGGCATGTTTGCCGAGATCATTGATGACATCACAATGCCCGAAAAGGCATGAGAGTGATTGTCTCGCCGAGGGCGCGCGATGATATTCGCGCCATCGGCCGCTACACAGCGCATCACTGGGGCCGCAATCAGGCACGGGCTTATCTGTTCAAGCTTCGGGCGCGCTTTCAGTCGATCTCTGAACACCCCGATCTGGGCCAGGCCCGCGAGGATATCGCGCCGGGCTACCATTCCATCCGCGAGGGCAGCCATTTCATCTTCTATCGCGTCAACGATGGCACCATCGAGATCATAGGCCTGCCCCACGCCGCCATGGACATCGACACCTATTTCGATGATGAACAAGGCGATATGTGAGGGGATATGGCAGACGTCTTCATCAGTTACAAAAGTGAGCGCGTCGGGGCGGTGGCCCACCTTGCGCAGATCATCGAGGCGCATGGCTTCTCGGTCTGGTTCGATGTGCGCGGGCTCACGCCCGGCCCGAGCTTTGGCCCGCAGATAGAGGCGGCGCTGCGCGGGGCGAAGGTCGCCTTGGTGCTCTGGTGCGGCAAGTCGAAAGCCAGCGAATGGGTGATCGAGGAAGCCGACCTAGCCAAGGAGCTTGGCACGTATGTGCCCGCCCATATGGAGACGGGCGAGACCCCGCCACTCGGCTATCGCACCGGCCAGGCCCTGCAATTGCAGGACTGGACGGGCGACCCCTATGACCATGTGCTCGACCGCCTGTTCGAGACGCTGGAGGCGCGGCTTAGGCGGGAGGCGGTCAACGCACGCCGCCGGATGAGCGAGATACGCCGCGAATGGGAGTTGCGCGGCAGCCCGAATTTCATTGGCGAGAAGCTGGTCGACGTGGTGGACGAGACCACGTTGACCCGTGTGTGGACCGCCCGCACTCGGCCTGCTCTCGCCGCGCCGCCCGTGCAGCCGAAACAGCCTTCACCGGTCGAGACACCCGCCTCGCGGGCCTGGGCGAAAGTGCGCGGTTCAACCAATCTCCATGATCATGACGATTTCCTGCTGGCGTTTCCCGATGCGCCGGAGGCTGAGGACTGCCGGGCGGCGCGGGCAGAGCTTGCCAGCCGCAAGGATGCCGAAGCACGGGTCGCAGCGCGAAAGGCGGCCTTTGAGGCGCTGCCACGCGACGGCTATGACCTGCGCCCCTTCGACGCTTTCATCGAAACCCATC
>CAYXQV010000386.1:0-2152 GCA_964467505.1 uncultured Hyphomonadaceae bacterium
CCAAGCGAGCTGACCAGCCGCCGGGCGAGCGCAAGTGCGCCGGCATGTGGGGTGTTTCGCAGGCTGACCATGATCGCGCACGGACCGACCCGCGCGGCGAGATCGGCGACACGCAGGTTGGAGATCAGGAAACGTGACAGCTCAGGCAGGGCCGCGCGCGCTGCGGCGTCATTGTCGCGCGCTGAGCGCAGTTTCAGGTGCAGCAGGCAAAGCGGCTCCTCGCCTGCGCTGGCGGCGCCGATCTGCAGTGGCAGGCAAGCGCGAAGGAAATCCATGTTGTAAAGGCCGGTTGCCGGGTCATGTGTGCGCGACGACAGGCGCGTGACCGCCTGGCGCGTCGACAGCGGTGGCTGGCGGACAAGTTCCTCGAGCGTCGCGGCGACGATTTCGGCCGGCAGGTCAGCTGACACGATTTCATCGGCAATGCCGCTGGCCGGCAGCTGGCCATTGCGGCTGATCACGACAATCGGGGGGCGCGGTCCCGGGCGCGCTGCCAATCTGTCGAGAAAGGCCTGGCCCGGCTCGCCGTCGGCAAACTCCACAAGACAGGCGCAGAAGGTTTCGGTTTCCAGGCAGGAAAGCGCCGTCGCCGCGCTGAGCGCTGGGCGCAGCCTCAGCCCACGGTGCAGGAAGGCGCGCTGTTGCGGCAGGAACCGCTCGCTGACGCCGGAGACGTGCAGGATCTGGCCTTGCAGCGCGTCGTCCGGGTCCGGCTCAGGCAACTCGCCGAGACGTTCGCTGACGGCACGCCGGATTTCGGTCTCGTTGCGCCGGATGGCCTGCCGGCGGCGCAGCTCAAGCCGCGCTGGCAGGGAATCGAGATCGTGTTCGTCACTGAGCATGATCGCCTCACGGTTGCGCAGGAGGCCGTGGTCATGGGGGCGCAGCAGGATCACCTGCGCCCTGATGCCCCGCAGCCATGCCCGCTTGAGCTGTGAGGCCTGCAGGGCGGTAATCGAAGGCAGGTCGATCAGCAGCGGCTGCGGCGTCTCAAGGCATTGGGGCATTTCGGCCCGCACGGGCCGCAAATCCAGCCGGCGCAGCCTGTCTGCCAGCATCTCCTGGCGCGGGCTGGCCGAAAGGATCTCGACCTGTGGATGGAGATAGGAAAGATCAGACATGGCAAACGGCCCGCGACGCAAGGGAATATCTTCCATTTGACGCGCTGTCTCTTAATGTCGGGTTGATCTGGCAGGCGCACGCGTTCGCCCGGTCGGAAAAACCAAGGGAGAATGGAAAATGGGACAGGGACCGCTTTCAGGGGTGAAGATTGTCGAGTTTGCCGGGATCGGGCCGGGCCCGTTCTGTGGCATGCTGCTCAGCGATCTTGGCGCGGATGTCGTGCGCATTGACCGGCCGGGCGATGGCAAGCCGGGCCATCCGGCTGATGTGACCGGGCGCGGGCGCCGTTCCATCGGGCTCAACCTGAAGGATGCGGGCGATGTCGAGACGGCGCTTGGGCTGATGGAAAAGGCCGATGGGCTGATCGAGGGATTTCGCCCCGGCGTGATGGAGCGGCTTGGCCTTGGTCCCGATACGGCATTGCAGCGCAACCGGAAACTTGTTTACGGGCGCATGACCGGCTGGGGCCAGACCGGCCCGCTGGCTCACGCCGCAGGCCATGACCTCAATTATATCGCACTGACCGGGGCACTCGGCGCCATGGGACGCAAGGGCGAGCGGCCCGCTCCCCCGCTCAACCTGATCGGCGATTATGGCGGCGGCGCGCTGTACCTGGCTTTCGGGCTGATGGCCGGGATCATTCATGCACGCGAGACCGGCGAGGGACAGGTGATCGACTGCGCGATGACTGATGGCGCCGCTTCGCTGGCCTCCATGTTCTACGGCATGCGCGCTTCGGGCGTGTGGAGCGATGAGCGCGGAGCCAACCTGCTCGATGGCGGGGCGCATTTTTATGACACTTATGAATGCGCCGATGGAAAATATGTCTCGATCGGCTCCATCGAACCACAATTCTACGCGATCCTTCTGGAAAAGGCCGGGCTGGATGATCCGGGTTTCGCCGAGCAGATGAACCGCGAGAAATGGCCGGAGCTGAAGGACAAGATCATCGCCGTGATGAAAACGAAGACACGCGATGAATGGTGCGCCATCATGGAAGGCACCGACATCTGCTTTGCGCCGGTGCTGA
>CAYXQV010000387.1:0-2134 GCA_964467505.1 uncultured Hyphomonadaceae bacterium
TCGACGATTGATGAAATCGACGGTGTAAACTCCGCCCAGTCATAGCTGGTCAGTTCGAAAGCCCAGCCCGCCGCACGTGCATTGATCGCTTTGGCGCGCACAGCGCCCTCGCCGGCCTCGACAGCACGCAGGGTCAGGAAGCGCCCGTCTGGCTCGCGATAGGCCCGCGCCTCGATTTCAAGACCGTCATGGGTGATGGTGACGTGACGCGCGACTGGCGCGGTCTCCAGCGCGCCTGCGGGTTTGACATCTACCGGGGCAAATCTTGAAAGCGCCAGCGCCGGGGTCGAGGCGGCAAGCGGGCTGACCAGGCGCTCATCTGGATGGGCCGGACCCGGACGGAAGTCGCGCGGCCCCTCACCGGGATTGCGCACCAGGAGGAGTTCTTCGCCGCCCGCCGGCGCGATCAGCACCGCGCCGATGGTTTCGGGCTGCATGCTGAGGATTGCGAAATCCAGCCAGCCATCTCGCCCGTGGAGTGGCGGCAGCTTCCCATCGACGCGCCAGGCAGACATCTCGTCATGGCGGCGCGCATAGAGGCGCTCATCTCGCCGCCCGGTGATCAGGTGCACCACCTGCGCGTTGTTTTCGCCGCGCACGATGATGAGCGCGCCATTCCCACCCTCGCGCGGATCGCCCAGCCCGATCATATCGAACTTGCGCGGGTCCCGGGTGCGCGGCTGGTCCCAGCTGAGCTCGTCAAGGCCGACAAGAAACGCCCTCATCCTGTCTGCCCGAACGGGAAAGCCCTGCGCAGTGTCCATCCGCCAGGCCGTATCGGTGCGTATGAGGCGATAGGTTTCATCTGCCAGCACGACCTCGATCTGCGTGATGGCGTCCATGCCGCCTGGCAGGTCGATGACGCTTTCACCCGACCTTGCCGCGTTGATCACTTCCGGGCGATCGAGCCATGCGCGGACAGGATTGGCGATCACGAGCATTGCGGCAAGCGTTGCCATGAGTGAAAGGGCGCGCGCCCGCTGGCCCTGGACAGCCGCGCTCATCGACGCCTCCGACGCATGAACCCGGCGCCGATGCCCAGAAGGATGACCAGCATGGGCCCGCCCCAGATATTGATCGCCATCAGCCGCGCCTCCAGCCCGTCAATGCCGCGCCGGAAGTCGCGCTCTATGTCTCGCAGCCGCCCGCGGGTTTCGACAATGCGTTCACGCAGGCGCTGGAGTTCGATCCGCTGGGCCGGCGCGAGCGCGGCTTCCAGATCGCCGCTGAAGTCGCTGTTCCCTGCGGCCGTCGCCTGGAGCTCCTCAAGGCGCTCCTGCGTGGCCACAAGCCTCTCCTCAAGACGCATCTGCTCTTCGAAAAAGCGCGCTTCGGCTTCGCTGCGCATGCGTTCGACACGGACCATCGGGCGCAGGCTCGGCGCACGCGAGCGCAGCGTCATCAGTCCCTCGACCCCGGTCAGCGCATCGATGGCATTGAGCAGGAAGACGGAATTGTCCGCGATGGCCGCGCCGCTTGCAGGATTGATGTAGAAGCCATCATCGAGAAAGTCGCTGTCAGCAACGACAACCACCGCGCCGGGCGCCTCGGCGCTGGTTTTATGTGCAGGCAACTCACCGGCAGCGCCCCGCGTCAGCTCGTCCATCACCGCGTCGCCTGTCAGCGGAAGGGGCGGGCGACCATCGGGGAATGCGCTGGTGAAACGCCCGTCCAGACGCGCGGCGAGCACAAGCGGGCTGTCCAGCGACTGGTAGGTTGCGATCACCTCGGCGGGCGCGATATCTGCCAGCGCTGCCCCTGCGTCGATCCAGGAGGGTGCAGGGCCGGTCTCGATGAGCGCGGTGAGGCGGAGATTGCCCGCCGGCTCCCCCTCAATCGCGCCGGGCGCACCAAGATTGACCGGACGTGACAGCGGCGCGGTGATGACATCTGTCCGGTTCATGCGCGAGGGCGGGGCGGCGATGAACAGCGGCTGGCTGACAATGGAGGCGCGGCCATCAGCGCTCGTGGTCTGCACCGGAAGGGCGTGGGTCGCATCGGCCACTGCCTTCTCGCTGATCGCGATTCCCCAATGGCGACCCAGACGCTGGAAGCCGGATGCCGGGTTTGGCTCGCTGACATCCATTATGCTGGTTGCGGCCCCGGCCTTGGCAGCGGGGTCTGCAAGCCAGAT
>CAYXQV010000388.1:0-2125 GCA_964467505.1 uncultured Hyphomonadaceae bacterium
TGCAAGTCCCGGCAACGTCCTGCAATTCCGTGCAATCGGCGACAATTCGCAGCGCGAACTGGCTGCGTCAACCCGCCGCAGTATGGGGTAGTGTTTTACCCCGGCAGGGCCCGTTGCCTCACGCGACGCTTCTCGATGATTGTCAGTTTGCCGCAGAAATCGAGATCAGCCGACCCGAGCACGGTCAGCAAGCGTTTGGCCCGATCATCGGGACCGAGGTCGGGCAGGAAAAGAATGATCGCACCGATAGCCGGCAGATGATCGCGGAAGAGCAGGTCACCAAAGTCAAAATCCTCAGTCACGACGATGCGTTGCTCATCATTTGCGAGGCTTAGGAGGTCCGTATCGGCTGACCGCGCATCCGTCTCGGCGGCGTACCGTACATCGATGCCAGACTCGCGCATCGCTTCCACCACGGCGCGAGGGCAGCATTCATCGGCGAGAATCCGCATCTATTCTGCGGCGACTGTAATGTCGTTGGCGAGATAATCCGCCGCAAAGAAGAGCGCCGCCAAGACGTCAGCTTCGACCAGTCTCGGATATTGCTCGGCGACCTCAGCGACGCTCAGCCCGCGGGCGCACTCGCGCACGATCTGTTCGACCGTCACCCGTGTGCCGCGGATGACGGGCTTGCCCTGCATGATGGCGGGATCGGTCTCGATGCGCTCGTGGTTCATGTTCCTGATATAGCGCGCCAGCCCGCCTCGCGCTACAGCCCAAGCCCCAGCGAGCGCTGCCGCACCCTTGACCGTGCCAGGCCGGAGCCGATCTCCATGGCGACGGCCTGGTGCAGGTGGCGTTTCATGTCGTCCTGCCACGGCACGAGGGAAAACTCGCGGCCCCAGCCTCCGTCAGAGGCGACCAATGCGAGCCGACCTGCTGGTGTGTCGATAGTTTTCTCCAGCGTGCCCTCGAGCGTCTGCCCGGCCACTGCCGGGTGATAGACGCGCCCCGTCTGCCGCGCCAGTTCGCGGCCCTCATGATGGATGCCTGTCCAGCGCAGCTTTTCGAGCGTCGCCGCATCAGGCCTGAGCGGCTGGTCCATGCCGCCGATCAGGCCGCGTCGTTCAAGCGCCCTGAGCCGCTGCCGCCCGGCCTCGCGCACCTCGCCGCCAAATCCCGCCGCGATGACCTCCGCGCGGTCCTCGCCCGCAAGATGCCGGTCAAGCCAGGTCAGGCCCGGCGCACGCACCTGCTCTTCGAGGGAGCGCGCATCAAGCCGCTCGATCCGCGCCGCGCTGACATGCACGATCTCGCCCACTGGCAGCACGGATGGCCCGCTGAGGCCGACATGACGCGCCCTGCCATCGGTTGCGTCCACAACCAGCCAGGTTTTGCCGGAATGCTCATCCAGCCCGGAGCCGATCACGCGCCCTGTCACCTCATGGCTCTCTCCGGCGATGAAGGGCCGGTCGATGGCCCGCTCAATCCCCGCCCGGCGCAGGGCGGCGCGCGTGCGCCCGAGCGCGATGTCCTGACGCTCCATCCGGCCCAGCGCCTTGATCAGGTCTGGACTGACCTTCCAGCGCCCGCTGCCCGCATGTCTCGCGAGGCCCTGGCGCTCAAGATATCGCAGCCGCGCCTGATACTGGCGCTGGTGCCGCCTTATGTCGCCCGTATCGACATGTCCATCGCCCCCGGCCCGGTGCGCAAATAGCCGGTCCATCCGCGTCACGCGCGGAGCCTCTGTCAGGCCGTCCAGCTTTGCCGAGAGTTCATCCACCGTTTCGAGGCCGAGCTCGCGCGTCAGGATCGCGCCCGCGCGCTGGCGGATGCCCCGCGAGATATAGTCCCGCTCCATGCGCAGTTCAGCCCCATCCTCGCGCACGCCGCGCACCACGATATGCGTGTGCGGATTGTCGGTGTCGTGATGGTCCATGGCAATCCAGTCGAGGCGTGTGTCGAGGTCAGCTTCCATCTGGCCCATGAGCTCGCGGATGAAGGGCTTGAGATCGCCAAGTTGCTGGCCGTCCTCGGGCGACACGATGAAGCGGAAATGGTGCCGGTCCTGCCGCCCGCGCTCAAGAAAGTCGCGGCCCTCCACGCCCTCCTGCTCGCGGTCATAGAATTCGCCGCGTTCCCGATCCTTCCCGGCACCATCACGCTGGAGGTAGGACAGGTGCGC
>CAYXQV010000389.1:0-2105 GCA_964467505.1 uncultured Hyphomonadaceae bacterium
CAGCGCGCGCAGGGCATGGTCGAGACGCGGCGCCGCTTCGCCGTCAATTTCTCCGCCTGATTGAGTAGAGATTTTCTATGCAACCCGCATTGCAATGAGAAAGACCTGTGGATAGCCTGTTAGCATTAGGGGGTATTAATGGATTTTACAGCGGTCGATTGCAGTCTCTCCGAGTTTCTCAGGGCGCAGGAGCCGCTCAGGATGGCGCCCTATCAACGCCGTTATGAATGGCAGCAGTTAGAATTTGAGACACTGTATTACGACCTTCTTTATGCAAGCGGACTTGATGGCGATGCAGATCAGCAGGCCGGAAAGTCATCCTATTTCCTCAACACGATCATCCTGCACCGCGACACATATGGCCAGCTTCTTGTGGTGGATGGTCAACAACGTCTGACATCGCTCACACTTCTTCTTCTGGCGGGGCGCGAAGTGTTCGATGATGAGGACACGCGCAACTTCGTCAACAATTACCTGCTCTTGCCGGCTGAATCCATTCATGATCTCAGCCGGCCGAGGCGCATTATCCTGCATCGCGGCGATGACGAATATCTGGAAACCCTGTTCGCGGTGGGGCTGGGCAAACCGGAGGCGCTGGGCGATCAGGCGCGGGTCAGTCATCACCGGTTGCGGAACAATTTCCTTACCGCGCGTCGCTTGGTATCGGATCTGGACGCCCAGCAGCTGCGCGATTTCCTCAACTATATTCTGACCTCGACGCGGTTCATTCGCATTGATGTCCCCAAAGACAGCGACCCTTTCCAGATTTTCGAGGCGGTCAATAAACGGGGCAAGCCGCTTCGCGAACTCGAGGCGGTCCGCTTCGCACTGGTCAATCAGGCCGCGGGATCGGAAGGAGATCGCGATGAACTGCTCTCGCTATGGGCGACCGCTGATGCCGACCAGGGTCCAGAATATATCGATGACCTGATCGCCACCTGGCGTGTAATGGCACTGAAGGGGCGGCGATCAAACCGCTCTGCACTTCGCGAAATCAGCCAGACGCTGAAAACCCAGTCGGAAGCCTATCAATTCCTGAAGACGGAACTGATGCCCGATACGAGCCGGAACTTGCAGATCGCCGAGGCCAGCATTCCCATGGAGCCAGGAGCGCAGCGAGATTCGGTCATCTTGTCACTTCGCTCCCTGAAGCTGACTGATGATCCGAATAATCGGATGGGCTGGGTGCCGGTCGCGCGGCTGATAGTGAACAGGTTCCAAGGTGATGATGAGGCGCTGGCAGACCTGCTCGGACGGTTGGACTGTCTGGCCTGGTTCTTGTATGCCGGCGGTAGTCTCAAGGGTGCCCGCACGGATCGGCGGAGTCGCTTCGAAGGCGTCGCCAAAGCGATCTGCGATGACGAGACGGGGCTCGCTGAGCTTAAGGGCCATCTCGCCCTTAGTGATTATGAAAAGGGCGTATTCCGGGATTGGATCCTTCAGAGTCATGAACCGAAGTCGCCGTATCTGCGATCACTTCTTGCCCGCCTCGAACTGACACTGGGAGATGGCCACATCGATCTTGCGCGCGGGGATATCTCGGTTGAGCACGTCCTGCCGGTATCACCTGCAGAGGGATCCGACTGGATGACCCTATACAGCGACGCGGGAACCCGGCGGCGCTACGCCCGCAAGCTCGGCAATTTATGTGCAATCCCCCAGTCACTCAACGCGCAGCTCGGCAATGCGTCCTATTCCGAAAAGCGCCCGCAGGTGATCGCTGAGGGTGCCGCTGGACGTTATCGTACTGCGGCAGATTTTAAGTCAGAGGAATCATGGCCCTCCGAGCTTATCGACAGGCGCACGCAAGAATTCATGAAGGCGCTCTATGACGGTTTTGACATCCATCACCAAGGTTACAAGAAGCGCTGAATGCACCCGCCGCGCGCGCCGGTATCAGCCCGGTATCGGGCAGCTCACGCCTGTGCCGCCGATACCGCAATAGCCGCCCGGATTTTTCGCCAGGTATTGCTGGTGATAGTCCTCGGCATAATAGAATGTGCCGAGCGGTGCGATCTCGGTCGTGATCTCGCCGGGTCGCCCGGCAGCCATCAGGGCCGCTTCATAGGCCGCTTTCGAATCTCGCGCCATCGCCTCATGCTCGG
>CAYXQV010000390.1:0-2089 GCA_964467505.1 uncultured Hyphomonadaceae bacterium
GATCACGCCCGGCCATCTCGTCGCCGAACACGATCCGTTCGAGGATCGCGAAGGGCTGATGGGTTAGGGCGTTTTCTGAAAATTGCGGGAAGCGGCAGTTCCGGCCGCCTCAGGCAGGCTTGCGGAAATGCATGATCCCCCAGGCGAGCTTGTGGGCGCGCCCCGCATCGACCCAGTGCTGCAGGCCGTCAAGCATGCGGGCGACATAGTCCTCGCTGACATGCCCCTTCAGGGCCTCGCGGCGCTCGATCAAGGCCTCGCGCACGCGCCCGTAATGATGGGTCAGCTGCCCGGTGAGGTCCGTGACAGACACTTCTTCAAGACCGCGGGCCTTCAACGCCTTTCGGTAAAAGCCAAAAGTAGCAAGACTCTCAAGGTGGATGCGCTCATAAATGGGCTTCAGGCTTGTGGCATCCTCAAGATCGTCAGCCTGCATCGGATCGGTGAGGATCATCTCACCGCCGGATCGCAGGACACGCGCTGCTTCGTCGAGCACCCTCTGGCGGTCCCCCGAATGCAGGATCGCGTCTTGTGACCAGACCACGTCGAAATTCGCATCCGGTTCCGGGATGTCCTCAAAGGCGCCATGAACGACCCTGACCTTCGCACTCAGGCCCTGCCCTAAGGTCAGCTCGCGATTGCGGGCATTCTCGACCTCCGACAGGTTGAGACAGGTCACGGATGCGTCGAATTCCCGCGCCAGCACACGCGCGGCCCCGCCATAGCCGGCACCGAGATCCAGCACGCGTGCACCGGGGCGCCTGAGCGCCGCAAGCCGGCCGGCCATATCCAGCACGGTGCGCCGTCCCGCCTCGCCAATCGTGTCACCGGGCTGATAAAGGCCGACATGGATGTCCTCGCCGCCCCAGATTTCGCGATAGAAGGTGTCGGCGTCGTCACTGTCATAATAATCCTGCGCCTTGCGGGTCGCGGTGTCGTACGCCTCAGCCATGGTGTTCCTTCTCCGCGACATGAATGAAGAAATCCGGATCGTAGTCGGCATAGGTCTCCTGGAAGTCACCATAAGTGTCTATATGCTGAAAACCTGCGTCGCGCATGAGCGAGCGCGTGTATTCCTTTCGCAATGGGAACATGTTCAGGTGATAGACTGACCCATCAGGAAATGTATACCTGAAGCGCGCAAGGCTATCGTCCACGTATGCAGGCTCCGCAGTTACACGCTCACCACAGTAGTAGTATTTGTGCTTGCTGTCGAAACCGACATCCATGATCGCATCATAATTCCTCTGGTCTAGGATAAGTATCCCGTCATGCTTTAGCGCGGCGTAGAATTCGGCCAGCGCCCGGCGCCTGTCGGCCTCCTCGTGCAAGTGCGTAAAAGAATTTCCGAGGCAGACAATCGCATCAAACTTGCCATTGATGTCGCGGTTGAGCCATCGCCAGTCGGCCTGTACGGTCTTCAGGATGATGCCATGGTCCCGACCGTTTTCGAACGCCTTGGCCACCATTTCCGCCGAGCCGTCAGCAGTGACAACATCAAAACCGGCTTTCATCAGCTGTACGGAATGGAACCCGGTGCCTGCGGCCACGTCGAGGACCCGTTCCTTGCCGCGCGCCCTGAGCATGTCGATAAAGAACTGGCCCTCGCTTTGCGCCCTTGCCTGCCAGTCGATCAGCGAATCCCACTTTTCCACGAAGCCGCGGACATATTCTTCCTGATAGTGATCGGTTTCGCGAACTTTCAGTGGGTCATTCCCATAGTTCTGGGCGCTGACAGTTTTCGCGTCAACAGTATCAGTGTGCATGCGCTCGCTCATATGCTGCGTCTCCAGTTCTTTTCCAGACGACCGTCTGGTCGGCTTGGCGCGGACGCACCGCACCACCGCGACGCCAGTCGTCAGAGTACCTCAAACCTCTCGTAGCTTACACAAAAACTTCGAAAGTAAAAGTACCTGCGAGAGCGCAAGCGGCCGTTCATATAGCAGAAAGCCATCACAAATTTGAAAATAATGATTTTTTTCCGAAATATCATTCAACAATAATCCACAGGTTAGTTCATTTTGCGAACAAATTGAACGACCCGTTATTGTAGGCTCGCGCCATCGAGGCTTGCGACATCGCGGCCCGA
>CAYXQV010000391.1:0-2085 GCA_964467505.1 uncultured Hyphomonadaceae bacterium
GCCGCTCGAACCTGGTCACGCAGGTCGCCGGCCGGTGGCGGCGGTGGCGGCTTTATCGCCGGTGCGCCCGCCAGCAGGGCTTTCAGCCCGCCCGCGCGCGCCGCGACTGGCTTGAGCCCTGCGAGCAGGGCATAGAGCGCGCCTGCTGCCGAGCCTGATCTCGGCGGAACATCCTGGCCCATTTCCGCTTCCACATGCTTCCAGCCCTTATCCGTCAGCGCGTGGGTGAAACTGCGGTTTTCCTTGCGGCTCTCGATCAGGCCGTCCGCGTTGAGCCTCTCGCGAAACGGCCTCAAAAGGTCGAGCTTGTAAACCGTGTTCAGTTCCGCATTTGACCGCTCACCCCCCAGCGCCGCAAGGGCGATCAACACGGCGCGTTCACGAATTCCATAAGCCATCGGCCCCTCCATTATCCTTGCTCAGCCCTCACACGTGTCAGGAATCGCTCGATTTCGGAAGCGACGCGCGCAAGGTCTTCAGCGATTTCATCATTGGTGAAGCGCAGCACCGCATAACCTGCCGCCTGCAGTGCCCGGTCCCTTGCCCGGTCGCGGGCGTATTTCTCGGGTGTCACATGATCGGGGCCGTCGAGCTCGACCACGAGCCTTTCAGACTGCCACAACAGGTCCACAAGGATGGGGTTCGACAAGGGACCATCCGACCAGCTGGCATTCCAGGCGCGCCCCCTTGCCCACGCGCAGCGCAGCAGAAATGCTTCGAGGCGCTTTTCCGTGTCGCTGAAGGGGTTCGGACGCCCTGAAAGCGGCGTGATGTGTGGCCGGGCCAGGTCTGGCTGACCGCCGGGTTTTTCGCGCGTCCGCCCCTGCGGCGTCGCGATCAGCGCAATGCGGTCGAGCCGCTCCATCCCCGCCCCTGCAATCCAGACCAGGAATGCGTCCTGCGCCGCGATGAAGATGGCGGCCTGCTGGACCTGCGCGACCAGCGTGTCGGAAGCTTGATCCGGAAGCGTCAGGATCAGGACGGCACTTTTCGTTCCATACGCCCTGCAGAAAAGCTTGAAGCACTCACGTAACGAGGTTTCCGCAGGAAATTTGCCCGCAATCGTCTCGGGCGTCTTGCGCAGTGCGGCCTTCGAAATCGCCGCGAGATAGGGGCCGAACAGGTCGGTCCTGCTCGCCACCGAACGGGCCAGCGCCGCGACGGCCTGAAGCCCGGCACCGCCCGGCGTTTCGACACCTTCTGCTTCAGGCAGCCAGGCGGGAAACAGGGCGGCCGCCGCGCCCTCAAGCTCGGCGATGATGTGGGCAAGCTGCGAGGCCTGCTGTGCGTGGGCCAATGGCAGTGCAAGGCACGGAAGCGCAAATTCCTCGGCCCGGTCGGAAAGCGCAAGGCCCGTTTCGCCCTGCCAGGCGGCGAGCACAGGTGGGCGGGTTTCACCAGTCTTGCTGTCCAGAGCCAACGTCTTCCTCCCCTTGCGGCGACAGTAGGGCGGTTTCCGACCAAATTGAACCACTCCGCGCGGTGTATTTCGAGAGGGACGGGTGCGGGAGCCCTGCTCGGGAGCTGCCTTCGCAGTTCCGGGTAGCCGAAGGTTGCGCTCGACATCATTCACGAATAATGAGAAACATTAACCTTCTGCGCCTGTCTGTCTGCCGGCGATGATGGCGAGAGAACCACCGACAAGCGTTTGGCCGCTTTGCGGGCATTCTGTTTGCGGCTGAATGGATGATGATTGGAGAGGGTGCGCTGTGACGAAAAAAGACCTGAGCCCGGAGCAGAAGGAATTTCAGGAATACGCCCGTCGATGGCTTGAGGAAAACGCGCCGCCCCAGCCGCCCGAGCGCCTGCCGATCACGCCGATCGAGGTGATGACCACCGGCCAGCGCGACTACCTCCAGGCCTGGCAGAAGAAGTGTTATGAGGCCGGCCTTGTCGGTGCTGACTACACTAGGGAATATGGCGGGCACGGACATGAATGTCAGGATCCCGGACGCCTATCGTCTGGACGATGTCGGCAAGGGCTGCGCGGTCGCGATGACGACGCTGCGTCTGACGCCGCCGCTTTTGTCTCGGATCGCTCGGTCCAGCTGCATGGCGGGATCGGCTTCACCTGGGAGTATGGGC
>CAYXQV010000392.1:0-2076 GCA_964467505.1 uncultured Hyphomonadaceae bacterium
CGAGTTTTTCCAGCGACTCTTCCCTGATGGCATCAAGGTATTGCTGACCCATTTCGGCATTTTCCTTAATGTCGAGATACGACATCTTATCCTCTTTCAGGATTTCATCGGCATAAATACGCATCTTCTCACTGAGGTACTTGTAAAAAATGAATCCCAGAATATAATCACGGAATTCATCGGCATCCATTTTGCCACGAAGGGTGTTGGCGATGTTCCATAGTTGCTGTTCGAGTTGTCGTTTGTGGTCTTCTGACATGTTCTTAATTAAAACTTGATTTAGGGTTCGAAAAGAATCATCTAAGATATTCAGAAAGTTTCATTATTACAATGTGGTTTTCCGAACCATGCCTTGCACGGAATTGTTGTAATGTATGAGTGTTGAAAATTTATTTAGAGCTTTGGAGTGCTTTTATTACTTTTGAATCATGTACTACAGAAGAAAAATATTACTTTCCCTTTTACAAGTATTTGATAATAAACTTGATAAGATAAGTTTACAGAAGCTGTTATTATTATACACGAAGCAGCAACAAAAACCCGCATTCCATTTTGTTCCATATAAGTTTGGTTGTTACTCATTTCAGGCAAATGCCGACCTGAATACGATGGTGAAATATTCACAGGTACAGGAAGAAAATAATTCATGGAAATTGATTGATACTAATAATTATAGCGCAGAGTTAAATGACCGTGACAAATCGATATTACGTGAAATGCGGAGACTCTATGGGGACAAAACCGCTAATGAATTAATACGAATTACATATCTGAGATACCCATATTACGTATTAAATAGTGGGATAGCCAACAACGTTTTGTCTCCTGATGAACTTAAGTCTGTTGATGAAATAAGACCAACGCAAAACAATACGGTATTATTCACAATTGGGTACGAGGGTATAAGTTTGGAAGAGTATCTGAACAAATTAATCCTACATAATATTAAGGTTTTATGCGATGTTCGAAAGAATCCATTAAGCATGAAATACGGTTTCAGTAAGAACCAGTTAAAAAATGCTTGTGAAGGTGTTGGTATCGAATATCGACATATACCTCAATTAGGCATTGACTCAGATAAACGGCAAGAGCTTCACAACCAAAAAGATTACGATAAGTTGTTTCTTCAATATCGCAACAATACGTTAGCACATACTCACCAGTTTCAGCAGGAACTCGTGGAACTATTAATTGAAAAGAAGCGGATTGCTTTAACCTGTTTTGAAGCAAATATCCACCAATGTCACCGTAAACACCTCGCTGAAGAAATCAACCATCACCCTGATTTTAATTACTCGCTCCAGCATATTTAGCATGGCACTAACCAAAATCCTCATCACCGTTAAAACCTACCCCGCAATCTCGAAAAAATATGATGAGCTTGTTTGTACTGCGGGTTTTCGTGAGGATGGAACTTGGATTCGACTCTATCCTGTTCAGTTCAGAAAGAAATCATATGCTGAACAATACAAGAAATACGAGTGGATAGAGGTAGATATCGTTAAAAATAAATCAGATTTCAGACCTGAAAGTTTTCGTCCCGTGTCTCATGACGCACCAATTAATATTATTGGCAACATCCCTGCTGATGGTAAGACTTGGGATGCGAGAAGAAGCATTGTGCTTAACAAGGTGTACACAAATCTCGAAACTTTAATTCAAGAAGCGAAAAACAAAGAGATTTGTACATCACTTGCAGTTTTCAAACCAATGGAAGTTATTGACTTCGTTTGGGAAGAGGTGAAAGAGCGTGAGTGGTCGAAAGAAAAACTTATTCAGTTTAAACAGCTAAATTTATTTGAATCAACGGATAAAAAAGAATTTAAGGTAGTCAGAAAATTTCCTTATAAATTCAAGTTCATTTACAAGGATGATGTTGGACAAACCAGTAGGATGATGATAGAAGACTGGGAAACATGTCAGCTCTATTGGAAACAATTAAGAAAATATGACGGAGATGAAGTGAGGGCATGTCAGGATGTGAAAAACAAATACTTCGATGATTTCGCAAAAACAAAAGACTTACACTTCTTCTTGGGTACAACACAGGTCAATCATTTCGTTGGGAAAAATCCC
>CAYXQV010000393.1:0-2071 GCA_964467505.1 uncultured Hyphomonadaceae bacterium
AGGCGAAGCTGCGGCGTGCATCGCGCGGGCAGGGGCACACCACCGGCGCGGCGGGCGAGGAGGATGTGATCGACGGCGAGTTCGAGCGCATCGACCCGCGCGACGATGAGCCGCGCTGAGGCCTTGCTTGCGCCGCGCCGCCGCGCCGGGCGGATCGGGTCCGCGCTTTGGTCCCGGCTTAGATTTCCGGCACCGTCCAGCCGCGCCGCACGCAGGCCGCCAGCAGCGTGTTGCGCAGGAGGCAAGCGATGGTCATCGGCCCGACCCCGCCGGGCACAGGCGTGATATGGCCTGCCACCGCCGCGCAGCTGTCAAGGTCGGCATCTCCGACGAGGCGGGTCTTGCCCTCGCCCTTTTCCGGCGCCGGGACGCGGTTGATCCCGACATCGATCACGCACGCGCCCGGCTTGACATGTTCGCGCGTGATCATGCCAGCGCGCCCCACGGCGGCCACGAGAATATCGCCCTGCCGGCACAGTGCGGGAAGGTCAGCGGTGCGCGAATGTGCGATCGACACTGTGCAATTCTCCGCCAGAAACAGCATGGCAGCCGGCTTGCCGACAAGGATCGAGCGCCCGACAATCACGGCATGGCGCCCGGAAAGCGGTTCGCCAAGCGCGGATTTCGCGAGGATCACACAGCCGGTCGGCGTGCAGGGGCGCAGGCCCGGCTTGCCGAGCAGGAGCCGGCCCGCGCTCGCCTCGGTCAGCCCGTCAACATCCTTCAGCGGGTCGATCCGCGCGATCGCCGCATCCCCGTCAAGACCTCCCGGCAAGGGCAGTTGCAGCAGGATCCCGTCAATTTCCGGGTCGCGGTTAAGCTCATCGATCAGGCGCTCGACCTCATCCTGGCGCGTATCGGCAGGCAGGTGATGATGGACCGAGCGCATCCCCGCTTCCGTGGTCTGGCGGATCTTGCCGCGAACATAGACCTGGCTGGCCGGATCATCGCCGACCAGCACCACCGCAAGCGCAGGCTGACCCGGCAGGCCCGCGACCGCCTCGCCGATCCGCGCACGCAGGCTCGCGGCCACCTGTTTGCCGTCAATCATCTCAGCCGCCATTGCCTCACCGCTCCTTGTGCTTCACCGTGGATTTCGCTTGGCGCCCCCGCAGCACCGGTGACCCGGCCGCCAGCCCCGTCGCTGGCCGCGCGCAGCGTCACGCACACGGCAGGTCGAACCTCTCGCGCTGCAACCTATGCGTCCTCACCCGCGGTCACAAGCGCTTCAGATCGCAAGCTTCTTTCAAATCGGGGCTTGCCTGACGCCCCGCAGACCCGCTTAGATGCGCGCGAAGCAAGTGCAACACATAACAGCAAGGGGCAGATATGAGCGATACCGGAGACTATGAGCCGCCAATAGTCTGGACCTGGGATGCCGAGAGCGGCGGGCGGTTCGCCAAGATCAACCGGCCCATTGCCGGGCCGACGCATGACAAGGCGCTGCCGGTCGGCAAACACCCGATGCAGCTTTATTCGCTCGGCACGCCGAATGGCGTGAAGGTCACCATCATGCTCGAAGAGCTTCTGGCAAAGGGGCATGCGGGCGCCGAGTATGATGCCTGGCTGATCAATATCGGCGAGGGCGACCAGTTTTCCTCCGGCTTTGTCGATGCCAATCCCAATTCGAAAATCCCGGCCCTGATGGATCATGGCGGCCAGACGCCCGTGCGCGTTTTCGAAAGCGGCGCGATCCTTCTCCACCTTGCCGAGAAGTTCGGTGAGTTCCTGCCGACACAGAACCCGGCGCGCGCCGAAACCCTGTCCTGGCTGTTCTGGCAGATGGGCTCTGCCCCCTTCCTTGGCGGCGGGTTCGGGCATTTCTACGCCTATGCACCGGTCAAACTGGAATATCCGATCAATCGCTATGCGATGGAGGTCAAGCGCCAGCTTGATGTGCTCAACCGCCACCTAGCCGATCACCAGTATATGGCGGGCGAGGACTACACCATCGCCGACATGGCCATCTGGCCGTGGTATGGCGCGTTGGTGAAAGGCGTCGTCTATGATGCCGGCGAGTTCCTGCAGGTGCACGAATACACCCATGTCATCCGCTGGACCGAGGAGATCG
>CAYXQV010000394.1:0-2050 GCA_964467505.1 uncultured Hyphomonadaceae bacterium
GCTTCTACACCAGCCAACGCCACTCAATTTGGCGCGGTTGAAACCGTTTGTTGCGGAATGTTGCCACAACGGGTTGGCGCGACGTGTGGACAAGCGCCCGCGTCAGGTGCGCAGGGCCTCGGGGAAATGGATAATGGCGGCGAGCCCGCCCTTGGGGCGGTTTTCCAGACGCAGGCTTGCACCATGCGCCCTTGCAATCGCGCGGGCTATGCCAAGACCAAGGCCGCTGCCACCGGTCGTGCGATTGCGCGAGTGTTCGCCTCTTTGAAAGGGCTGGAAAACGGTTTCAAGCTGGCCCTCGGGCAGCCCCGGGCCGTTGTCTTCGACACAAACATCCCGCCCGGCGTCACTGGCGATGACCCGCATTGCGATCTCGCCGCCGCCATAGCGCCGGGAATTCTCGATCAGGTTCTCAAACAGGCGCCGCAGGGCGATCGGGTCGCCGACAAACATGAAATCGTCGCCTTCTGGCAGGTTCAACTCAATGGCGTGGGGCGCAGCCTCCACCACGTCGGCGACAAACGCCTCAAGCCGAATGAGTTCCTGCGGGCCGGAAGGACTTTCCGCGCGGGCATAGGCGACCATGTCGGAGATCAGCATCTCCATCTGCGCGACATCGCACTCGATCTCGCTGGCCGACACTGCCCCATGTTCGTCCATCCGCAAGCGGATCCGCGTCAGCCCGGTGCGTATATCATGGGCGATGGCGGCAACCATCTGCTCGCGTTCCCGTATCAGCCCGGTGAGGCGCCCACGCATGCGGTTGAGCGCTGCAGACAATCGCCGCAACTCGATCGGGCCGGTTTCCGAGATGGCCGCACCGGCTTCGCCGAGTTCGACGCGCGCGGCGTCCTGCTCAAGCTGGCGGATCGGGCGCAGCGTGACCGCCGCAATGGCAAGGCCCAAGGCTATGGACAAGGAGACAATGACGAGACCAACGGCAAAGAGTGCGGCCGGTTGCCGGCTGAATGTCAGCGCGGGGGCGAGCCAGACATTCAGAACCCGGCCGTCTCGCAGCTCGATCGCAACCTGAAGTGCAAACAAGACACGCTTGGGGTTTGCGCCTTCCTGCCTCATTCGCGCGCGCACCTGAAAGGTGCCAAGCGTTTCGAAGCGGATGTCACTCCCCTCAAGGCGCGCGGCCACATCGCTTTCGCCGTTCACGAGTCTGGCCTGCATGTCCCCGTTCGGCTCAAGCCCTTCGGTAAAAGCACCGCTGATCACCGCAGTACGAAAGCCACTATCGTAAACCGACAGGATAAAGGGGTCGATGGCTTCAGGCGATGACTCCAGCAGCCAGACGAGTTCGGCAATGCTGCCCGCATTGTCGGAGAGGGTCCTTGGATAAATCAACGTCGTGAGAAGCAGTGTCTGGATCAAAAGCAGGACGCCAGCCAACATCAGCATTAGTCCGACTACCGTCAGTGCCGTGACCTTGAACACGATCGAGGACCAAACCTGCCTGAACCAGATCATCAGGACGGTATCCGGGTCACATCGCCAGCAAAGGCATAGCCAAGATTGCGCACCGTCTTGATGTATTTCGGCTGGCGGGGGTCGAGCTCTATCTTGCTTCGCAGGCGGCTGATCTGGCTGTCGATGCTTCGGTCAAAGGGATTGGCCACGGCGCCCCTTGTGAGATCCAGCAACTGATCACGCGACAGCACCCGCGGCGCGCGCTCGACCAGGGCAAGCAGCAAGGCGTATTCACCAGAGGTGAGATGGATCGGCGTTCCGTCGTCATGGGCCAGCGACATCTGCGCAGGATGCATCCGGAACGGCCCGAAGGCGAGGGTGGCATCGGCACCCGTGTCACCCGGCTGGCCCTGGTCGCGAGACCGCCGGAGAACCGACTTGATGCGGGCGACCAGTTCGCGCGGGTTGAAGGGCTTGCCCATATAATCATCGGCGCCCACTTCCAGGCCGACAATCCGGTCGACATCCTCGGCAAGCGCCGTCAGCATGATGATCGGGACATTCGACTGCGCGCGCAGTCGCCGGCAAAATGACAGACCATCCTCGCCCTTCATCATCAGGTCGAGCACGATCA
>CAYXQV010000395.1:0-2039 GCA_964467505.1 uncultured Hyphomonadaceae bacterium
ACTGTCGGCGCGGTCTTGCTGTTTTTCGATCAGTTTCTACTCTCGGGTAATCAAAGGCGTGGCAGCTGACAGACTGCCCCAACGCAGACACGACAAAGGCGAGGTAAGCCGAATGAAGCGATCCGTGATAATCCTCTCGACCACTTGTGCGATGGCATTGGCGGCTGGCTGCGCCGGCGGGCCGAGCGACCCCGGGATCAATGATGCCCAGCAGGACGAGTTCCGGGTCATCAAGAAGCCACCACTGACAGTGCCGCCCGATTATTCCCTGCGCCCGCCACGCGCCGGTATCGCCCAGCCGTCCGAAGTGGATGAGACGCTCAGGCAGGTCACCGCCTTCGGCTCCACCGTCGGGGCCGATGCTTCGCCAGCAGAGCGCGCGCTTGTGGCAGCTGCCGGGGCGAATGCGGTCAACCCTGTCATCCGGGCCCAGATCGACTATGAAGAGGCGGGCATGATCCGCAAGCCGGGCAGCGTCGCCGACCGGATCATTTTCTGGCGGGGCGATGAGGATGAACGCGAAGCCGCCCGCAATGACAGCGCCACGGGCGGCGAACAGGTGGAGATCGAGCCGGCCCGCGGCAGCTCGATCAAGCTGCCAGGCACCTGATACACGGCGCAGGCTGGCAAGGGTCACACAGAGCAAGGAAGATCATCATGCTGAGACACATCATGGCAGCGCTTGCTGGCCTTGCCGGGCTCGCGCTGCTTCCCGCTGCGCTGGCCGATACGGCCGAGGCAGAATGGGCGCCGGAGACCTTCCGCCTCGATAACGGGATGCAGGTTGTCATCCTGCCCGATCATCGCGCCCCGGTGGTCACGCACATGGTCTGGTACAAGGTCGGCGCGGTCGACGAGGCGCCGGGCAAGTCGGGCATCGCACACCTGTTCGAACACGTCATGTTCCAGGAAACCGACGACCTGGCGCCGGAGGAATTCACCTCGATCGTGCAGCGCAATGGCGGCCAGCTGAACGCGTTCACCTCGTGGGACTATACCGCCTATTATGAGCGCGTCGCAAAGGACCGGCTGGAGCTGGTGATGGAACTGGAAGCCGAGCGGATGGCTGACCTGCTGGTCAATGACGATCCGGAAGGCCCGTTCATCACCGAGCGTGACGTGGTCAAGGAAGAGCGCCGCCAGCGCGTGGAGAACAATCCCGGCGCGATCCTCTTCGAAGAGGTGATGGCCGCGCTCTATCGCGGCCACCCTTACGCCATCCCGGTGATCGGGCACATGGACGAGGTCGCCGCGCTTTCGCCGCGCGACGGGATCGAATTCTACGAAACCTGGTATGCGCCGGACGCCGCCATCCTCGTGATTGCCGGTGACGTGACCGCCAGTGAGGTGCGCCCGCTGGCTGAGCGGATCTATGGGCCACTTGAGCCGGCCGAAGCGCGTCCCGCACGCGGCTGGGGCGAGGTTGCCCCGCTCGGCGAAAGCCGCACGCTCACCCATTCCGACCCGAAAGTCCGCCAACCGGAATGGGATCGCTACTATCTCGCGACCTCCTTCCGCCAGGACGATGATCTTGCCTATGCACTGGCGGTGGGCATCGACGTGCTGGGCGGTGGACAGACGAGCCTTCTCTACCAGGCGCTTGTCGAAGAGCAGAAGATCGCCATCGCGGCCTCCTCATGGGCCTGGCTGACGCTGCACGATACCGCACCGGCCGGCTTTTCAGCGACCCCCGCAGAAGGTGTGTCGCTTGAGGAACTGGAAACCGCCTTCATGGCGGAGATCGCGCGGATCCTGGACGAGGGCCTGCCCGAAGAGGATGTGATCCGAACGCGCAATTCGCTTGCCGCCCAGGCGATCTATTCCCGCGACAGTCAGTCTGGCATGGCCAACATGTATGGCCGCACGCTGGCGACCGGCGGGACGGTCGAGGAGATTGCCGCCTATCCCGAGCGCATCCGTGCCGTCACGCCGCAGGAGGCACTTGCCGCCCTGCGCACTGTATTCGGCTCGCGCGGCAACGCCCCGCATGTCGAAGCCCATCTCTTGCCAGAGGCGATGTGATGTTCAACGCGTTCAGA
>CAYXQV010000396.1:0-2039 GCA_964467505.1 uncultured Hyphomonadaceae bacterium
GGCCTGGCTTGCAAAACCGGTAAGCGCAAGCGTGACGACCGCCAGGGTCGCAAGCGATGCGCCAGGCTTCTCGAAGGCGAGGTTCGTGCAGGCTGAAATCAGGCGATCCACCCAGCTGACCGAGGCCACTGAGCCTGCAGCGCGCGACGGCTTCAGGTCCGTGAGAACCAGCACTGCGGGAAGCGCCGTCAGGCTGAGCCCCCAGGCCGCCGCCACACCCAGCGCAGCAAACAGGCCGAACTCGCTGATCGGCTTCATGGCCGCGCCAAAGGACAGGCCGACAAAGGCCGCAATCGTGGTGATGCTGGTCAGCGTGATGGGCAGCCAGGCCCGCTCAAGCGCTTTGATCACGGCCGTTCTTGCGGGTATCGACGGGTCGTCCGTGCGCGCATTCAGGTAATAGGTCGAGATGTGCAGGACATCGGCCACGGCGATCGCCATGATCACCACCGGAAGCGCGGTGGTGATGAGGTAATAGTGCGCGCCGAGCCAGCCCATCACGCCTATGGCGATGGCCGCCGATCCGGCGATGACCACCAGCGGGCCGAGCAGGGCCGCCGGGCGCCGCAGGGCAACATAGAGGATGAGCAGGACCGTCAGGACCGCCACAGGCACGAAGATGCGCGTATCGCTGTCCACCATGCTGGCCAGACGCGCATTCATGGCGGCCACGCCGGCCACGTGAATGTCGAAATGGGCGCCAGCTTCGGCCTCTGCCAATGCGGCGATCGCGGCGACCACCTCTTCGGCCTGGTTGGGGTCGTCAACCGGGATGATCAGTGTGGCCATTGTGCCATCGGCCGATGCCAGCAGACCCGACAGCATCGGCATGGCCCTGAAACGCTGGCGCGCCTGCACGGCGGTCTCTGCCGTCACCGGGCCCTCTTCGATGATCGGGTCGACGATCAGGTCGCCGCCATCGCCAGCGATGGCATTCTGGCTCGCCAGGCTGATGACGTCATTCTTCTGGACACCGTCCAGGCCGCGTACACCGGCATCAAGGCGGCGAAGCGCGTCGAGGCGCTCCGGCGTGAAGACCGTTTCGTCCTCCGGGGCAGCGAGACCGACAATCACCGGGTCCTCCAGCCCGAAGATGTCGCGGGCGAGGTCGCGATTGATGGCGGCGGGATGGTCGCCCGGCACGAAGGCATCGACAGAGGGGTCCTTTTCGACCCGGGTCAGGCCAAAGCCCGCCAAGAGGATGAGCAGCACAGCCCCGCCAAGCACGGCCCACGGTCGGGCCAGCAAGGCGGCAAGCCCCCCACCACTCCCGGCCATGCCGGCGCCTTGATCCAGTTGATCCACCCCGCTTCTGCCGTCCCTAGCCATTGATCTACTCCTTCTGCCGCCTCCCGGAGAGGCGCTCAGACAGGCATAACGAGAACAGTGCCTAACACCGGACACGCCGGATGCAGATTATGCAGGCGCCGGGACTTGCCCGGACCTTGCAAGGCGCTAGGCTGGCCGTTGCCCAGAGGTGCGCAGATGTCCGATGATGACAGCGAGAAGATCAGTATGTATGGCGACGATGAGCGCCAGCTGGCGGGGCGTTTCGTTCAGGATGCCTATGACTCGCTGCTGGCCCTTGCGCGCAACCGCCGCCGCAGGGCCAATTTCCGCGACACCATGATGACCGAGGATGTGCTGCAGGAATGTTTCCTGAAGATGACCGGTGAGAAGGCATGGAACTCGCCAGAGCATTTCCTGCGCTCTGCAGCCCTCGCCGTGCGCCAGGTTGTGGTCGACCATGCACGCAGCCGCCTCACCGCAAAGCGGGGCAATGGCCAACGCGCGCTCTCGCTTGATGACGCAGAAGACCTGATGCTCGAATTCGGCGAGAGCCCAGAGCAGCTTGTGATCATCAACGACCTTCTGGCGCGCCTGGAAGCGGAAAACCCCAGATGGGTCTGCGTGGTCGATGCGCGCTACTTCTCGGGCATGAGCGAGGCCGAGACCGCCGCCATACTCGGCCTTTCCGAGCGCACCGTCCGCCGCGACTGGCAGGCGGCAAGGGCCTGGCTGGAAGCGAAGATGACGGC
>CAYXQV010000397.1:0-2023 GCA_964467505.1 uncultured Hyphomonadaceae bacterium
AATTGATCTGCTCATTGGTCAGGGCGCTGGTCGGAACAAAGCCTTCGGGAACCAGGTCGATTTCGGATTCGTCGATGAAGGTCGCCACACGCCCGTCTGGCGCCGTGATCTGAACCGGGGAAATCTGCTCAAGCGTGAACGAGGCCGGATTGGCATAAAGGGAATTGATATAGGTCTCGCGGTAGGACGCGCTCAGATTGACGCCGAGCCGGTCACCGATCTTGCGGCGAAACCCGCCGCTCGCCCGGAAGCCCGTATCATCGGCAAACGTATCCTCACGCGCATCTATGCTCAGCCAGGTGCTTTCGCCGCGCTCGAGCGGGCCGCGCGTGCGGATATCGACAATGCCGCCAATCCCTTCTGATGCGTCCTCAGGTAATGGAGCCTTGGTCACGCGCACACTGGAAATGTTGTTCGAGGTCACGATGTCCAGCGCCGTGCGACGGAACTCGTCTGCGGTACCTGTGCGCAGGCCGTCATAGAGAACGGTGTTGAAGCTGGAATCCAGTCCGCGGATCGAGATGAACTCGCCCTGCCCGGTGTCATTCTCCCGCTGGAAGGACACGCCGGGCAGCCGGGCAAGCGACTCTGCAATGTTCGGATCGGGGAAACGTCCGGCCTGGTCAGCCGACAGAATGTCAGCGATCGAGTCGGCAGCGGCTTTCTCCTGGAGCGAATTGATGATCGATCCACGCTGGCCGCGCACCACGATCGTGTCCTCGACCCGCGTCTCGTCTACTGCGTCTGCCTGCGATGTGTCGGTCTCCACCGGTGTGTCTGGCTGCTGCGCCACAACGATCATCCAGGGGTGTGAAACCAACATTGCGGTGCCGAGAAGCACACTGCGATATCTTTCAATCATTCTGTCCTCCGGTTAATCTTTTCGTGAACGGGAAGTGTTTCACGAAACAAGTCAACCAAAATCTGACAGGTGGTTCAGTTTGCGAGATGTGGTGTTGCAATACTGCCGCAGTGCATGGACGCCCGCCTCAGGCTTGTGGCAAATAGCCGATGATGGCCGATGATCCCTCCCAGCAGCACCACGAAGAGACCGCGACAGCCTCTCCCAGGCGCGATGCGATACTCGCGGCCTCGGCGGACCTGTTCAATGCGAAGGGTTATCACGACACGCGGCTGAGCGATGTCGCCAACCGGCTGGGCCTGGTGAAGACGACGATCAGCTATCATTTCCAGTCCAAGGAGGCCCTGCTCTTCCAACTCTACCAGAACACCTGCGAGGCTGCCGAGCGTGACCTGCGGGAGGCGTCTTTCCAGCCGACCGGTCGTGATGCCATCGCACACTGGCTGGAACAGATTGCAGAGCGTCAGACCGCCAGCCTGTCGGGTGCGCATCCACCGCTGGCAACCCTGTCCGATATCAGCGCCCTTGGCCAGGACCAGCGCCATGCTGTCGCCGCGCGCGTGTCGCAGCAATTCTCGGCGATACGCCAGATGCTGCAACGCGGAAACGCCGACGGGTCCCTGAGCGTGCGCTCACCTGACGCCAGCGCATTTTTCCTTTTCTGCTGTCAGGACTGGCTGCGCAACTGGCTGTCACAGGTGCCATATTCGGCAATCGGGGCGGCTGTCCCGGCATTGTGTGAGCTGTTGATGTACGGGCTTGCCGCAGAGCGCCACGCGCCATTGGCAATCCGCAGCCAGCCGCCCGCCACGCAGGATTTCTCGACCGTGTTCGACCGCGAGACCCGCTCGCGGATGAAGCAGGAAGCCTTTCTCAGGGCTGGAACCCGCCTCCTGAACGAACACGGCTACCGCAATCTTTCCCTCAACGCGCTCGCCGCCGAGCTCGGCGTCTCCCGCAGTACCTTCTATTACTATATTGCCGACAAGGATGCCCTGCTCGAGCAATGTGTCGACCGTTCGATCAATACGCTCGCACGCGCCCAGGCCTTCGGCGAAAGCAGTGCCGAGACGGGCATGATGCGCCTGGCAAACACACTTCGCACCGTCTTTGACGGACATATATCCGATCTCGACCCGCTGATCCGTTCGTCATTGCTGC
>CAYXQV010000398.1:0-1661 GCA_964467505.1 uncultured Hyphomonadaceae bacterium
GAGAGTCCTAATCAAAGATAGATAGCGCTTTTTCCATCAGGTTGCTGAGGTTTTCGGGGTTGTCGTGGAGGTGGTGGTAGAGGCGCAGTGACAGGTCCACCATGGTGACGGATTTGGAGACGACCTTGGTGCGCCGCCGGAAGCGGGCAAGGAAGTGACGGATGTTGCTGTTGTCCTGCTCGATGGGGAAGGTCAGATCCTTGCCCGTGAAGAGCTGGTCTTGCGGGATGAGGCGGTGGAAGCCCTCCCAATCGTCGGTGGCGAAGGTCTTGCCCTTGATGCCGACTTTGTCGAGGAGCCGTTTGGCTGTGGCGTCATCACGGCCACCCAGCACCCAGGCCACGGTGCGCCGAGCATGCACGTCATAGGCCCGCCACAGCCAGAGTTTTTCAGTCTTTTTTTCACAAAATGCCACATCTCGTCGAGAGTGAGAACCAGGGTATCGGCCCTCACCTCCGGTTCGGGCACTTGCGCGCCCGCCTCGCGCACCCAGTTCAGCACCGCCACATCGCTGACGCCAAAAATGCGGGCGATGGAGCCGAAACTCATATTGCCCATCGCATAGAGCAGCACCGCCAGCGCCTTCATGGCGGGCGGCTTGCCGCGCGGCGGGGTCATGGTGAAATTGCAGCCGCACGCCCGGCAATGATAGCGTTGATGCCCACGGACAATCCCGTTCTTCCGGTACTCAACGCACCCACAACGCTTGCAGAAAATCTCGGCCATCAACCCTTCTCCCCTCAGAAAACACCGACCAGAGGAGATCCCAAAAAGGTTAATGCTATCTTAGCTTAGAGCTCTCAGAATTTTTGCTGCAAAATAGGTCACAGGTGCCTTATCTGCGCGCCAAATGGCCGAATCCAGATTTCTTTTCCGCATGCCAAGTCAAAGGGAACCCTTTGCATAACCGGCGGGGATTTGATTCCATTGGATAAATCGAATCGGGAGGAGACGGATATGCAGCGTGACTTTGGCCAGATGAGTTTTGGCGATGGGTTGATCAATCAACGCAAGGGCCGGAACGAGTGGCTGGATGATCTGGACAAGATGATCGGCTGGTCACCCATAAAGAACATTCTCAAGCCGATTTATGCGAGTGACGTGGGCAAGCCCTCCTATCCCCATTTGACCATGTTCAAGCTGTTGCTGCTTGGCCGCTGGTACGATTTGTCCGACGAAGGCCTGGAAGAAGCCGTGGACGACCGGCTGTCGTTCCGCCGTTTCGCGCGTCTGCCGCTGGATAAGGCGGCGCCGGATCATTCCACCATCTGGCGCTTCCGGGATGAGATCACCAAACTGGATCTGCACGAGGCCCTGTTCGAGGAAGTGACCCGGCAGTTGGACGCCCATGGCCTCATTCTGCGCAAGGGGACCTTGATCGACGCCACCATCGTGCGCGCCGCCGTCAAGCCGCCCAGCAGGGAAGAAGGCGAAGTGACGGCGCGTGACCCTGATGCGGGCTTCACCAAGAAGAACGGCAAGAGCACTTTCGGCTACAAAGGCCATATCGGCGTGGATCAAGACACGGATATTATCCGCAAGACTGTCTTCACCAGCGCCGATATGCACGACAGCGTGCCGGCGGACGCCCTCATCTCGGGCGACGAGGAGGCCGTTTATGGCGACAAGGCCTATGGCTCGAAGGAGAGGCGCGAACGCCT
>CAYXQV010000398.1:1671-2021 GCA_964467505.1 uncultured Hyphomonadaceae bacterium
ATCAACCAGCCGTTCATCTCGATGAACGCCGACACGCGCCAGCCGGTGCACCTCGTCATGAAGCTGACGCGAGCGAAGCTCGAGAACCTCGTATCGGACCTCATCGCGCGCTCGCTCAAGCCTTGCCAGGCGGCACTGAAGGATGCGGGCATCTCGGACCGTCTGATGTACAAGGCGGCGCGCAACCGTCCGCTCAACCCCTGGCAGAAGTGGTTCAACAAGGCTGTCTCAAGCATCCGCTCCGGGGTCGAGCGCCCGTTCGGGCGGATGAAAGGGCCCTACGGCTACACACGCGTGCGCTTCCGGGGCCTTGCCCGCAACCGCTGCGACTTCAATCTCATGGCCATGGC
>CAYXQV010000399.1:0-2015 GCA_964467505.1 uncultured Hyphomonadaceae bacterium
GCACCGGCAAGAAGCGTCCCTGCGTCGATGCATGGTAGGTCCGCAATTTGGTCGGAAAATGCTATGATTTTTGGTTGGGTGTCCACACGAAATATACTAAAGCAGTCGTCCTTCAAATGAGTCCATACCCGGCGGCGTCGAAGTAGTTGGCGCACTCTTCTGGAGAGAAGATATCGAGTACCGAAGCGATGGCGTCCTGTAGGTCTTCGATGGTTCGCGCCCCGATGCGCCGCAGGTGGGCCTTGAGCTTGGAGAAGGCCATTTCGATAGGGTTCAGGTCCGGGCTGTAGGCGGGCAGGAACAGGAACCAGCAACGGGCAGCCTTGAGGCATTCGGCGGCCTTGGCGCTTTTGTGCGAGGACAGATTGTCGAGGATCACCACGTCGCCCGGGTTGAGTTCCCCAGCCAGTTGGGTCTCGACATAGGATTCGAACGCGGCCTTGTTCATGGGCCCGTCCAGAACCCAGGGCGCGACAAGGCTTCGCTCGCGCAGCCCGGCGATGAAGGTCTGGGTTTTCCAGCCGCCCATGGGGCCGGTATCATGGATGCGTTCGCCCTTCAGGCTGCGGCCGCGCACGCGGTAAAGCTTTGTGTTAACTGAGGTTTCATCGATGAAGACCAGGCGGTGGCGGCGCTGCGCCATGAAGGGCTGGCGCTTGTCGATCCAGTCACGCCGCCTTTGCCGATGGCGCCCGCGCACGGCCTCGCTGGCCAGCATGGATTTTTTTATATGTGTATCCGGATCGGCGCAGGAGCTTGGACAGGCCGCCCGTCGTGGAACTGACGCCGTATTCGGCCTCCAGCCGTTCAGACATTTCCGCAAGCGTCATGCTGGGCTGCGCCTCGATCCACGAGATCAGCGTGTCCAGGTGGCGCGACAGGCGGTCATGGCGTGACCCGCCGCGCGGTTGCCCCGACAAATCACCCGTCTTCTTGTAGCGGCGCATCAGGATGATCACGAAACTCGGGCTCAGATCGAAGACCCGCGCCGCCGCCCGGCGCGAATGGCCCCTCTCGACAAACCGGATCACCCGGCGGCGCAAGTCAACAGAATAGGTCTTCGGCATCGGCAAACTCCTTTCCCCTTCCGGGAATCAGACTTCGCACGCCGTGGGAATCCCAAAACCGATTCTGTTCGAAGGATGACTGCTTTAAAGGTTGTACTTGAGTTTGGTGATTATCAGCTACCAGGCGTTGCGGCCAAAACTCCAACGGACGCGCCATTTCAAGGAAAATCTTCCCAACTGTGATGCCCGTCACACGGGACAATTCAGGCCATGTGCAAGAAAAGGGTTCGGGGGGACACTCTACGCCGGACATTCCGCCGGACGCGCGTGGAGGCTCTCACCCCGGGGACACCTCAGACCGGTGGGCGCTGGTTTTCTTCCCCTTGGCGCTCACCGGTCGTTTTCTTCCCACGCCATCACGGCGCCGGGCAGATAACGCCTCAATGCCAGTGTGGTTACCGTCAGCGGGATGCATCCCGCGTCGCACGGGAATGCCTTGTGAAATGGTCTGGCATTTCATTTTTGCCGGTTGCGGGCTATCCTGCATTCCCGGCCAATGGACACGTCCAGCGCTCATGAGCGATCTCGCGCCCACACTGAAACAGCTGTCTGCCCTGTCGCAGGAAACCCGGCTGCTCGCCTTTCGTGCCCTGATGGAGGCGGGAACGGCAGGCCTTGCCGGCAGGTGTCGTTGCCCAACAGCTGCAGCTTGCCCCCAACACGCTGTCGGCGCACCTAGCAATCCCCGCCAGTTCCGGGCTCGTCAGCGTTGAACGCTGCGGCAGGCAAATGATCTACCGCGCCGAGATCGACGCAGTAAACGGCCTCCTGTCAACACTCATCGAGAATTGCTGCCATGGCCATCGCGAGGTCTGCCAGCCCCTTGCCAGCCTGAACGCGCTCTCGTGTTGACCCATGCGGCAATGCCCGGCGAGCCCTGACCTATTGTGCCGTCACAGGATCGCTCATGCGGTGCCTGTCAAATGTTGACCAGACCCCGTCCTCACC
>CAYXQV010000400.1:0-2010 GCA_964467505.1 uncultured Hyphomonadaceae bacterium
TGTCAAAAAGTTGAGACGGAGCAGCGGTCTCGTCATTTTCGCTATGCTGACACTCGGCGCCTGTGCAGGCTTTGAGGAAAGAGCGGCGACAGAACTTGGTTCCAAGCCGGACGCCCGCATTCTGGCAATTGGCGACTCGGTGGTCTGGTGGAATGCAGAAAACGAAGGATCGATCGCCGACGCCATTGCAGCAGACCTCGGCGAACCCGTCGTCAACCTTGCCGTCCCTGGAGCTGCCATAAGCCATCCCAACCCCGACATGGCTGTTGAAGGGCTCGATATCCGCGCTCAGTACCGCAAGCGGAACTGGGACTGGGTCGTGGTTGAAGGGGGCGCAAATGATCTTGGCGACGAAGGTGACGCGCGTGGCTGCGCGACAGTGTTGGACGAACTCGTCAGCGCTGACGGGCGTCACGGCGAAATCCCGGAACTTGTTCGGCGTGCCCGCTCGGACGGCGCGCGGGTTGTCGCGCTGGGGTATTACGAGCTTTCCAAGGACGCTGAAGGCGACAGCTTCTGCGGCGCGACCCTTTCAGCCCTGAGCGCGCGGATCGAAGCGGTGGCAACTCTCGATCCCGGGGTCCTGTATGTTGCAATGGCGGATGTGATGTCGCCAATCGATCGTGCGGCGTATGATCGCGACGGGGTTCACCCTTCAACTCACTCGTCGCGAGCGATCGGACAGAAGATCGCAGATGCCATCCGGAATGCCGAAGGAGGCTGAAAACGCCCGGGGGGCTTATACCTGGCTGCATGGACCGGTCCCAGTCCAAGCAGCCCGTTAAAAGTGTAACATTCGGCGCAGTCGCTTTCGGCTCGCTGCCTATGGGCGGGCGCATATCAGGGGTGCTTGTTGCGCCTGTCTGATGCTACCGGTCCGCGCACTATCGAGCGTGCGCGCGAGCAGGCTGGATTTTCGCCAGTCGCAGTTTATGTAGCGAAGCGTGCACATGCGAGGAAAACCCGGGCCCATGACCCATGAGCCGACCACCGATCATGGCTGCCAATTGCGGTTTCATCATCATCATCGCGAAATCACTGGCGAAGCCTTCGCGCGCCCGGCAACCCCGATCGCGGCGCCCGCTGCGATAACCCGTCTGTCAGTCGCGGTTCAGCCATCGGACCCCACGGCACCGGACGCAACCGATCATCTGACATCGCTTTGCGCGCAGATCGGGGCCATGCCGCCCGCGCCGCAAGCGCGCCACTGCGTTATCGAAGCTGAGGGCTGGTCACTGGTGTGGGAACGTCATACGGAATTTGTCTCGTTTACCGTGATCGTGCCGGGCGCCCCGGACCTGACCTGGTCGAGGACGGCCCTCGACGCGATGCCGGAAGGCTGGCTCTCTGAGCTTCCCGGCGCGGTCGTCTCGGCAACGCATATGGCGATCCTCAAAAGCGCCGATGACCCGCCCACGCTCGACGGTGCGCGCACCGCTTTCGGCCATGACGATTTCACCGGCATGCTTTCATCGCAGGCGCCCGTGGCCGTGGCAGCGGATTTTCATCCCGATGACCACGGATTCGTCAGGATGATTGTCTTCAGTGGCGGGGCAGGCGCCTCCTTTCTTGGCCGGCTTGCCCAGCGTTTGCTGGAAATCGACTTCTATCGCCTCGCAGCCTTGCTGAGCTTGCCTGTTGCGCGGTCGCTGTCGCGCGATGTTGCGACGCTGGAAGATGAGTTGACACAGCATCTGGCCTACCTCTCAGGTGCTGAAGCAAGTACGCCTGATGCCGAGATCCTGGATGGTCTGTCGGCGATCGCGGGGCGTATCGAGCAACTCGAGCATGACACGCGATACCGCTTCGATGCCGGCCGGGCCTATTACCAGATCGTTGGTGACCGGACAGACCGGCTGCGCGAGGTCCGCATGGAAGGGCGCCAGCGCATCAGCACGTTCATGGACCATCGCCTTGCCCCGGCCATGCGCACCTGCGAGGCATCGCAGCGGCGTCTGCAATCGATCGGCGAACGTGTCGAGCGCGCCATCAACCTGCTCTCGACCCGCG
>CAYXQV010000401.1:0-1987 GCA_964467505.1 uncultured Hyphomonadaceae bacterium
GTTTCGGCTTCGAGGACGTGGCGCGCGATGAAAAGGCGCCGCGCGTGCGCAACGTTTTCCGCTCCGTCGCCTCGCGATATGACCTGATGAATGACCTCATGTCTGCGGGCATTCACCGGATCTGGAAGCATGACACGCTCTCGAAACTCAATCCCCAGCCCGGCGAGCGGCTGCTAGATGTGGCCGGTGGCACGGGCGATCTCGCCCTTGCCTTCCTGCGCCGGGCCGACAAGGTTGCTCGCCGGCGCGGCGGCGCGCAGGCCGAGGCGGTGGTCTTCGACATCAATGAGGCGATGCTGGAGGCTGGCCGCGCGCGCAGCGACATGCAGGCTGAGGGCGCGCGCCTGCAATGGGTCTGCGGAGATGGCGAGGCCCTGCCCTTTCCCGACAGGAGCTTCGATGCGGTGACGATCGCGTTCGGCATTCGCAATGTCACCGACAGGGCCAGGGCCCTGACACAATTCCGCAGGGTGCTGCGTGCGGGCGGGCGCCTTGCCGTGCTGGAGTTTTCGCACATGAGCCTGCCGGCGCTTCAATCAGCCTATGACGCTTTCAGCTTCAACGTGATCCCGCGCCTTGGCGGCCTGGTGACCGGCGATTCGGCCAGCTACCAGTATCTCGTCGAATCGATCCGCAGGTTTCCTGATCAGGAGGCTTTTGCCGATGAGGTCCGCGCGGCAGGTTTCTCGCGTGTTTCGGTGACCAACTTCTCCGGCGGCATTGCCGCGCTGCATTTTGCCTGGGCGGTCTGATTGCATGTGGCGGGCGCTGGGAGACTATTCGCGTTTGATGCGTGCGGGAATTTCGCTTGCGCGCCATGATGTCGTCCTGCCGGGCGAGTATCGCGCGCGCCTGCCGCTGCCGGCCCGGATGGTCGGCTGGATCTTGCGAAAGGTCGGCGGCGGGGCGAAGGGCCGGCCGGGCGAGCGGCTCGCCGAAGCGCTCGAAAGGCTGGGGCCGGCCTATATCAAGCTCGGCCAGTTCCTGGCGACCCGGCCTGACGTGCTTGGCGTGGATGTCACCACTGACCTGTCGCGCCTGAAGGACAAGCTGCCGGCCTTTTCCGACGCGGCCGCCCGCGCCGCGCTGATCACCGAATTCGGCGAGGCGGAAGCCGCGCGCCTGTTTCCCGATCTCGGCAAGCCGGTGGCCGCTGCTTCGCTCGCGCAGGTGCACCGGATGGAAACGCCTGATGGCATTCGAGCGGTGAAAATCCTGCGCCCGGGCATTGAACGCAAGATCGAACTGGCCCTCAGCGCCATGCAGCGCGCGGCCCGCACGATCGAACGGGCAAGCCCCGACAGCCGCCGGCTGGAGCCTGTTGCCTTCACCCGGACCATTGCCCGCGCGATGATGCGCGAGCTTGACCTGCGCCTGGAGGCCGGTGGCGCGGACGAGTTGCGCGGTCTTTCCGGCAAGGACGGGCATTTCGTCGTCCCGGCCATTGACTGGGAGCGCACGGGCCGGCGCGTGGTCACGATGGACTGGCTGGACGCCACGCCGCTGACCGATCCCGCAGCCCTGGAAGGCGAACATGTCGTGCGCGTCGACCTGGCAAACCATGTCACGCGCGGCTTTCTGGGCCATGCCATCGAGCATGGCGTGTTCCATGCCGACATGCACGAAGGCAATATGATGGTGCTGCCGGACGGGCGGCTCGGCCTGATCGATTTCGGCATTATCGGGCGGATCGGACCGGATGAGCGCCGCTTCCTCGCAGAAATCCTCTGGGGCTTCATCAAGCGCGACTATACGCGCATTTCAGAGGTGCATTTCGAGGCCGGATATGTGCCTGCCGACCAGTCCGTGGGCGAATTTGCGCAGGCGCTTCGCTCGGTTGGCGAGCCGATCCATGGCAAGCGCGCCGAGGAGGTTTCCATGGGCCGGCTGCTCCTGCAGCTGCTGGATTACACCCACACATTCGGCATGCACCTGCGCCCGGAACTCGTCCTGCTGCAGAAAACCATGGTCCAGGTCGAGGGGGTCG
>CAYXQV010000402.1:0-1986 GCA_964467505.1 uncultured Hyphomonadaceae bacterium
CTCAGTTCACCCCGTCGAGCAGGCGCCGTGTGATGACCATGGCCTGGACCTCGCCGGCGCCCTCGAAGATATTCAGGATGCGGGCATCCTGGAGGATACGGGAGATCGGATATTCCAGCGCGAAGCCGTTTCCGCCATGGATCTGCAGCGCATTGTCGGCAGCGGCCCATGCAACACGCGCGGCCAGCAGCTTTGCCATGCCGGCTTCAAGGTCACAGCGCTTGCCGCTGTCCTTCTGGCGCGCGGAATAATAGGTCAGCTGACGCACACCCACCATTTCGGCTGCCATCATCACCAGCTTGTTGGCCACGCGCGGAAATTCGAGAATGGATCGGCCGAATTGCTGGCGGTCGATCGCGTATCGCAGGCCCGTCTCGAATGCGTTCTGGGCCACACCGACGGCACGGGCGGCTGTCTGGATACGGGCGCTCTCGAAGGTTGCCATGAGGTGGCGAAAGCCCATGCCTTCCTGCCCGCCGAGAAGGTTTTCGCCCTTTACCTCGAATTCGTCGAACGCGATCTCGTATTCCTTCATGCCGCGATAGCCAAGCACTTCGATCTCGCCGCCGGTCATGCCGCTGGCCGGGAACATGTTTTCATCATCACCGCGCGGCTTTTCTGCCAGGAACATTGACAGGCCGGAGAAATTGTCGGTCTGCGGATCGGTGCGGGCCAGCAGGGTCATCATGTCGGTGCGCGCGCCATGGGTGATCCAGGTCTTGTTGCCGGTGACCTTGTATGTGTCGCCGTCCCTGACCGCACGGGTTCGCAGCGCGCCCAGATCAGAGCCGGTATTGGGCTCGGTGAACACCGCCGTCGGCAGGATTTCGGCGCTGGCAATGCCGGGCAGCCAGCGCTGCTTCTGGTCATCCGTGCCGCCGATAAGGATCAGTTCTGCCGCGATTTCCGAGCGCGTACCCAGCGAGCCGACACCTATATACCCGCGCGAAAGCTCTTCCGAAACGACACACATCGCCGTCTTGCCAAGGCCCGAACCGCCAAATTCCTCCGGGATGGTCAGGCCGAACACGCCAAGCTCGCCCATCTCGGCAATGATCTCTATAGGGATAAGCTCATCCTTGAGGTGCCAGTCATGCGCATCGGGCAGCACACGGTCATTGGCAAATTTCCGGAACGTGTCGCGGATCATGTCCATGGTCTCGTCGAGCCCGGTATTCTCAACCGTGGCACGGCCGAGCGCATCCGGCAGGTGCGCCGCCGCGGCAGCAAGGCTCGCCGGTGTCAGGCCATCCCTGATGAGACGCTGAACAGCAGGCACTGCGAAAAGCACGTCAGCCTCAGCAGGCGTGCCGAGTTCATGCGGACGGATCGTCTCGCCCTGGTTCATCGCGATGCCACCCACCAGGTCGGCCAGGTAACGTGAGAACAATATCTGGGCGAGCAGTTGCTCGATCTCGCCGAGCTTGCCCTCCTCATCGAGACGGGCGGACCATGCGGCCGTCTCGCGCAGGGTTTCGAGATAGGTGCACACCCAGGCGAGGCCGTGGGCCATGTGCTGGTGCTGGTCGAGCGCCTTGCGATCAGGTTTGCCATCCCGGACAAGCCGGCCCGCTGCAGCCTTTTTCGCCGCGTCCGCATAGGCCTCAACAGCCATGACCGCTTCATGCAGGCATGCCGGCAGGTCTTCGATCAGCACGCGCCCTTCAGGCGCCTCGGCCACCATTCCATCCATCCGATTATCTCCCGATCAGTGACATCTAAGTCCTAACATAGTCCACGCGGCCGCTTCTGTCATATCGGCTATGCTGCGCTGCAACGCCGCGGTGATCGGGAGAGAGTTTAACACTCCTCGAAAGTAAAGGTTAACAAGAAGACCGTTTTCGTTAACGTTCTGATGGTTGATAGAAGGTTAATTTTCAAGCAAAGAACAAATGAAAGATGGCGCAAGAAGTGCCGATCCCCAAAACCCAAAATGCAGAGAGGCGTTTCTCAAATGAATCCTTATGCGCGGTTCAGTCTCGTATC
>CAYXQV010000403.1:0-1985 GCA_964467505.1 uncultured Hyphomonadaceae bacterium
GCGCCTATGTCCAGGTCCAGCAGGGCTGCGACCATCGCTGCACCTTCTGCATCATCCCCTATGGCCGGGGCAATTCGCGCTCGGTGCCTGCCGGAGAAGTGGTCGCGCAGGTGCGCGCGCTCGCCGCAAGCGGTCATCATGAAGTCGTGCTGACCGGGGTCGACCTGACCTCATGGGGCGGCGACCTGCCGGGAACGCCGCCGCTTGGAAACCTCGTCCAGCGCATCCTGAAACTGGTGCCGGACCTGCCGCAGTTGCGGATTTCCTCCATCGACGCGATCGAAATGGATGAGGCCCTGATCGAGGCGATGGCTGAGCCCCGGATGGCTCCCTTCATGCACCTGTCGCTCCAGCATGGCGACAATCTGATCCTCAAGCGCATGAAACGCCGCCACTCGCGCGAGCAGGCAATCGCGCTTGCCGACCGGTTGCGCGATGTGCGCCCCGACATTGCGCTGGGCGCCGATATCATCGCTGGCTTTCCCACCGAGAGCGAAGCGCATTTTGAAAACAGCGTGCGGCTGATCACCGATTGCGGGCTGGCCTTCACCCATGTCTTTCCCTACAGCCCGCGGCCCGGCACCCCGGCTGCGCGCATGCCGCAGCTGGAGACGTCTATCATCCGCGCGCGAGCAAGCGCCCTGCGTGAGGCAGGAGCCGAAGCGCTCGGCCGTCATTTGCAGCGCCATGTCGGGCAACTGGCAGATGCGCTTGTCGAGCGCGATGACGCAGCCCGCCTGCCAGATTTCACACCGGTTCGGATCGAGGGCCCATTGCCGCCGGCTGGACGGCCCGCAAGGCTCGCGATAACCGGCCATGACAGCGAGAAACTGATCGGAGTGCCCGCATGATCCTCTGGTTCGGCAACAAGAAAAAGAAAAAGGAACTGGAAGAGGCCGGCAAGGCGATCGAGGCCGATCTGTCCCCGCAAGAGGCTTCTGAGGCCGAAGTGCCCCCATCGACTGCTTCGCAGCCACTTCCCCCGCGAGCGGAGGAAGATAGGTTTGATCCTCCCCCGCCTACGGGTGAGGTGCCCGAGACGGGCGGTCCTTCTGATCCTCCCCCGCCTACGGGTGAGGTGCCCGAGACGGGCGGTCGTTCTGATCCTCCCCCGCTCGCGGGGGAGGTGCCCGAAGGGCGGAGGGGGCAAACGGCCTCGGAAACCGAAGCGCCCCCATCGACGGCGTCGCAGCCACTTCCCCTGCAAGCGGGGGAAGATAATGGAAGGTCCGGATTCCTTTCCCGCATGGCGAAGGGCCTGTCGCGTTCCTCTTCGCGCCTTGCTGACGGCATCACAGGTGTCTTCACCCGCAAGAAGCTCGACGAAGAGACGCTGGAAGGCCTGGAAGACCTGCTCATCGCCTCCGACCTTGGCGCCGGTGTGGCCGCGCGGGTGACGGCAAACCTCGCCCGTGACCGGTTCGAAAAGGAAATCACCGAAGAGGAGATCAAGGCGGCGCTGGCCGACGAGATCGCCGCAGTGCTGGCCCCGCGCGAGCAGCTGGTGGATTTTTCCGACGGTCCGCGCCCGCGCATCGTGCTTTTCGTCGGCGTGAACGGGTCGGGCAAGACGACGACGATCGGCAAGATCGCGGCCCTGCTGAAAGAACAGGGCGCAAGCGCGCTACTCGTGGCCGGCGACACGTTCCGGGCGGCGGCGATCGAGCAACTGACGGTCTGGGGCGAGCGGGCCGGCATTCCGGTGCTTTCGAAATCGACCGGTGCGGATGCGGCGGGCCTTGTTTATGAAGCGGTTGAGAAAGCCCGCGCCGAGGCGATCGACCTTGTCCTTGTCGACACGGCCGGGCGGCTGCAGAACAAGTCCGAACTGATGGACGAGTTGGCGAAGATCATCCGCGTGATCCGCAAGCTCGACCCGACCGCACCGCATGATGTGATCCTCGTGCTCGATGCCACTGTCGGCCAGAACGCCCTCTCGCAGGTCGAGGCGTTTCGCCATACAGCCGGCGTGACCGGGCTGGTCA
>CAYXQV010000404.1:0-1982 GCA_964467505.1 uncultured Hyphomonadaceae bacterium
GCCAAGCGCCAGCTTTTCGGCCGCGTCGGCATTGACCTATTCGCAGGCCCGACCGAGACGCTGATCATTGCCGATGAGAGCGTGGACGAGGATTTCTGCGCCGCTGACCTGCTCGGTCAGGCCGAGCACGGGCCGACATCGCCAGCCATCCTGCTGACCAATTCCGAAAGCCTTGCCAGGCGCACCATGGAAGCGGTCGAGCGTCAGCTCAAATGGCTGCCAACGGCTGAGGTGGCCGGCGCGGCCTGGCGCGATTATGGTCAGGTGATCGTGTGCGACTCCTATGAGGAAATGGTCGCGGTGGCCGACGAGATCGCGTCGGAACATGTCCAGGTGATGACGAAGGATCCCGATTATTTCCTCGACAACATGACCAATTATGGCGCGCTGTTCCTCGGACAGGAAACCAATGTCTCGTTCGGTGACAAGGTGATCGGCACCAATCACACGCTGCCCACGATGAAGGCGGCGCGCTATACAGGCGGGCTCTGGGTGGGTAAGTTCCTCAAGACCTGCACCTATCAGCGTGTCACCCGCGACGCCTCCGTCATGGTTGGGGAATATTGCTCGCGTCTTTGCGCTCTGGAAGGGTTTGCCGGTCACAAGGAACAGGCAGACATCCGTGTGAGACGCTATGGCCAGCAACCCGCCAGCACTGAAAACGCCTGAGCGTGAAGGCGAGGAAGCGCTTCCCCTGATCAGGGGACGCCGGGCGACGTCCTATGATGTGGCCCGGCTGGCGGGTGTTTCACAGTCGGCGGTTTCACGCTGCTTCAAACCGGGCGCCAGCGTCTCGAAAAAGATGCGCGACAAGGTGATGAAGGCCGCCACAGAGCTGGAATACCAGCCCAATGCCATCGCGCGGGGCCTGATCACACAGCGCTCGCATCTTGTCGCCGTGCTCGTGTCCGGGCGGCTGAACCTTTATTATCCTGAAGTGCTGTTCCGCCTGACCGAAGAGCTTTCCCGGCAGGGATTGCGTGTCCTGCTGTTCACGGTCGACAGCGAGGAGGAGGCCGAAGAGGTGATCGAACAGGCCTGGCAGTTCCAGGTTGACGGCCTGATCTCCGCCTCGCACCTGTCGCGCAGCCAATATGACACTTTGCTGAAGCGACACATCCCGGTGATTTTCTTCAATCGGTATTTCCTCGATACCCCCACCAATGTCGTCTATTGCGACCCCGAAGCGCAGGTCTGCGAGCTTGTCGGGCATCTTGTCGGCTTTGGACACCGCCGTTTCGGTCTCATCTGCGGCCCGCAGGCGAATATGGTCGCGCGCGAACGTGAACGCCTCGTCAGGCAGGCGCTTGCAACACATGGGCTGGAATTGACGGCGACAGCCGACGGGGACTTCACCTATGAAAGTGGCATGGGCGCCCTGCAAGCCCTGATGCGGGCCGAACCGGACGTTGCGACCGCGATCATCTGCGTCAATGACATGATGGCCATGGGCTGCATGGACGAGGCGCGTCATGTGCTCGGCCTCGATGTGCCGGGCGAGCTGTCAATCGCCAGTTTCGACGGTATCGGCATGGCGCAGTTTGCCAGCTATGAGATCACCACGATCCGCCAACCCATCGGGCGGATGTGCGAGGCAGCCGTGGAAATGATCGCGTCGCGTGCCGATCAGCCCGAGCAGTCGAACGAGAAACGGGTCTTTGAGGGTGCCCTGATCGAGGGCGGCTCCATTGCGCGCGCGCCGGACTGAAGCTATGCATCCGAATGCAAAAAGTTCGGAGGACACATGGCCCAGCAATCTGATCGGATCCTGACGACACATGTCGGCAGCCTGCCGCGCTCCGCGCAGGTCACAGATCTCGTATTCGCCCAGGAAAAAGGCGAAACCATTGATGAGGCGTTGTTCGATCAGACTGTCGCGCAGGCCGTGAAAGATGTTGTCGCCCGCCAGCGCGCGGCCGGTATCGATATCGTCAGCGATGGCGAGATGAGCAAGATTTCCTATGCCACCTACATCAAGGACC
>CAYXQV010000405.1:0-1980 GCA_964467505.1 uncultured Hyphomonadaceae bacterium
CGCAGAACTGCTCATGGCCGCGAATATAGCAGGAACGGCGAGCACTGTTAGGGGGGCGTGTGCTGGCGGGCTCTCATGCACCCCATCCGCGTGTGCTCAGTAAAGAACCTTGAGTGCCTCCGCGTCATAGTCTGCCAGCTCGCCCTCTCGGCCTTCTTTCACCTTCCTTGCCCATTCCGGATCCTGCAGCAGGGCGCGGCCGACGGCGACGAGGTCAAACTCGCCGCGCTCCATCCGTTCGATCAGGTCGGACAGAGGCCGCGTTTTCGCACCCTCGCCGCGGAAGGCGTTGATGAAATCGCTCGACAGGCCGACAGAGCCGACCGTGATCGTCGGCAGGCCAGTGAGTTTCTTCGCCCATCCTGCAAGGTTCAGCCCCGCCTCACCGTCAATCTCGGGAAATTCCGGCTCCCAGAAGCGGCGCTGCGAGCAGTGGATGATGTCCACGCCGGCATCGACAAAGACCTTCAGGAAACGCTCCAGTTCCTGCGGGCTCTGCGCAAGGCGGGCGTCGAAATCCTGCTGTTTCCATTGCGACCAGCGCAGGATGATCGGGAAATCCTCACCCACGGCCGCGCGGCACTCGGCAATGATGTCAGCGGCAAACCGCGCGCGCCCGGTCAGGTCACCGCCCCAGCGGTCGGATCGCACATTCATCACATCCCAGAAGAACTGGTCGATCAGGTAGCCATGGGCGCCATGGATCTCGACACAGTCGAAGCCAAGCCTCTTTGCGTTTCCGGCGGCGCGGGCATAGGCCGAGATCATGTCGGCGACCTCTTCCTCGCTCGGCTCGGGCAGGACCTGCTTTCCGGTATGGGTGACGCCTGCGGGGCTGTCGGAAGACGCATCGGGGTGCGGGCCGGTGCCGGGCTTGCGCATCATGCCGACATGCCAGAGCTGCGGGCCGATCTTGCCGCCTTCGCCATGCACCGCCTCGGCAACAGTCTTCCATCCGGCAAGCGCCTCGGGCGTGTGGAAGTTCGGCACGTTCGGGTCCGATGAAGACCCCGGCCGGTCGGTCGTGGTGCCCTCGGTCAGGATCAGGCCGACATCCGCGCCGGCACGCCGGGCATAATATTCCGCCACATTCTCCCCTGGCACGCCGCCGGGCGAGAAGCTGCGGGTCATCGGCGCCATGACGATCCGGTTGGGCAGGGCCATCGACTTGCAGGTGAAAGGCTCGAAAAGGGGTGTGGCGTCAGCCATGCGCAGATCCTCCGAATGTGTTCAGACGTCGCCCTTGCGCATGAGACCTAACGGAAAGCAACGGGTTCATGGCCCGTTCAAGCCACTGTGCTTTTGTGAACAAGCGGGGTAGGGATGAGTTGGGAGGACGACCTGCCATGATGTCTCGAACGAAATTTTCCGCTGCCGCCCTTGCCGGCGCAGCGCTCGCAGCCTGCCAGTCGCCGGGTCTGACCTATGATGCCAGGCTTCCGGCGGGTGATGTCGCTGCATCCAGCTATCGCAATGTCGCGGTTGACGGGTTTCGCGGGCCGGAAGGGGGCTGGTATTCAGCCCGCTTCGAAAACATGCTGCTCGATGCCAGTCTGGACGGCGCACGCTGGTTCTCGCTCAGCGGGCCCGGCGCGCCGCCTGACGCGGTCAGCGGGGTTTATTCCGGCTGGATCAGTATCGATAGTGTCGATGTCTACGACTACACCAAATCCGACACGAAATGCGTCGAATGGGACGGGCTGTTCGATTGCGAGACACGGATCGATATCGAGAAGATCTGTTATGAAACCGAGGTTGAGGTGAGCGTCACACCGCGCCTTGTCGATACCGCCACCGGCGAGGTCGTCTACAGCCGCACCCATTACGGCGAGGCCGATGATACCGAGTGTTTCGAGCACCGCGTCATTGGCGAGGATCGGAAGAAACATCGCCTCAAGCGCCGCCATTATCCGCTGCCCACTTTCGGCTGGGAAGCCGATTTCCTGACCCCGGAGCTGGTGCGCGAGGCGCTTGACGACA